>CACZPU010000086.1 GCA_902783165.1 uncultured Prevotellaceae bacterium | reverse complement strand
GAAAGAAGACGGGCAGTTCGCTACCGAGAAAGGCTTCCAGACAGCCCTGACCGGATGCTATATCCAGATGGCCTCGTCGAGTGCCTATGGCATGCAGCTCACGATGTCGAGTGTGGAGTGTTTGGCCAACCTGTGGTATCTACCCTCAACGACAAGACGGTATGCCGAACGCGACCTGAGCAACCACAACTATACGTCCGACTATGCCAAGTCGGCCATGAGCAGCATCTACACCACGTTGTTCAAAACGGTGGCGCAGGCCAACCTCATCATTAAGAACGCGGAAGAGAATCCGGGCGTTTTCACCGAGGAGCGCATGTACAACATCGTACTGGGCGAGGCTTATGCTATACGTGCATACTGCCAGCTGGACATCCTGCGCCTGTTCGGCCAGATGCCACAGAACGGCTCACGGCAGGTGAAGCTGCCTTATTCAGAGACTACGAACATCGACGCAATGCCCGCCTACTACGGGTTCGCCGAGTATGCGGCTAAGTTGAAGAGCGACATCGAGAAGGCTGAGCAACTGCTCAAGAACAGCGACCCCGCTATGCAGTATCCCTTCAACAGGACGTATGCCACCAACGAGGTATACGAGCACAACTCTTACCTTATGTACCGCCAGATGCGCTTGAACTACTGGGCAGTGCGCGCTCTGCATGCCCGTATGGCTCTCTATGTGGGCGACAAGCAGGAAGCACAGAGCATCGCTCACGAGCTCATCAGTGCACAACTACCCGACGGAACAGCCGTTCGTCCTTTGAGCGGACAGAAAGACTACAAGGCTGGCTATCTGGCTTGTCCTAATGAGTGCTACTTTAGCATCAGCAAGTACGACATCCAGACGTTGGCTACAGCCTACTTCTCCGACAATGTGGAGAGAATTATCGGCACATACAATCCCGAGACCCATCTGGCACTGACAAATACGATGCTCGACGAGCTCTTCGACGGGGAGAACACCAACAGCCACAACCGCTACGCCAACCTATGGAATCCAAGGCTGAAAGACTCCTCCAGCGCATTGTGGTGCGGCTTTATGCGCTACTGCTATGATGAGGAGACCGTGACGAATCCGTCTATCTACTATCAGGTTATCCCCATGCTGCGCACCTCAGAGATGTACCTTATTGTGATGGAGACCTCCTCTGACCTAACAGAGGTTAACTCTCTCTACAGAGAGTACATGATGGAGCACGACGTGGCCAACATGCCTGAGTTCTCCAGTCTTAGCGATGTGCGCACGTGGATAGAGAATGAGTACCGTCGTGAGTTCTATGGTGAAGGACAGATGTTCTACACCTACAAGCGACTGGGCGAGACCTCCATCAAATGGCTGAAGACGCCTGCCGACGAGAATACTTATATCATTCCTCTTCCAGAGACAGAATACGATCCAGGAATTTGAAAATGAGTAATGTAAAAAGAAATATGAGAATTATGATGACATATAAGCATATAACACAACAGTTGAGGGTACTCAAGTACCGCCTCCGTGCTCTGGTACTCATGGTCCTTTGCGCCCTGTTGCTCCCTTCGTGCGAGAAGGATCTGGAGCCTTATTCGCACGCCGACTCCTACCTGAACTTCCGTTTCTTCAATGCCAGAGGCGATGAGCTGCTCAATGAGGATATTGCCAAAGACAAGTCAGTGATAGACGTGCCGTTGCTCTATAACTTCAAGACCCACGGCGACGTGCAGAGCGACACTATCTGGATACAGGCAAAGACCGTAGGTTTCGTCACCACGAACGACCGCGAATACGCGCTGGAGCAAATACAGGTGCCTGGTGCCGACAATGCTGTGGCAGGTACCGATTATGTGGCTTTCGACAGTCCGGAGGCAAGGCGTATACAGGTGGTCAAGGCTGGAGAGAGTACGTTCAGGGTTCCTATCGTCATGCTCCGCAGCGCTAACCTGAAGGCGAAGAATGCCGTATTGAAAGTGCGTTTCAAGGAGAACGAGAACTTCAAGAACGGCTTTACGATGATGCAGACAAGAGTCATATCGTTTACCGATAAGTTGTCAAAACCTACGACATGGGATCCCTGTGGGCTGAATACATACTTCGGCACCTACGGCGATGTGAAGTTCCAGCTGATGATTGATTGGAGCGGGTTGTCGTGGAGCGATGAGTGGATTCAAGAGATGTATGACACCGACAAAGCCTATTTCGACTATCTGGCTAAGGTATTCGCAATTCGACTTACAGAGGAGAATACAAAACGTCAGGCCGCTGGTCAAGATGTCTATCGTGAGGAAAATGGCACAGCCGTCGTTTTTAGTCCGGCTTTGCCAGGAATGTAATTATTGTTAGCAACGAATAATGGTAAAGAAACAATGAAAAAGTATATTTTCCCAATCTTGATGTTGGCTATCATGCCCTGGGTATTCAGCAGTTGTTACAGCGATGACAGTTCGTTGGGTGATCCGGCTAGTGTGCAATCCATCGAAATCAACGATATTCCGCCTCAGTCGGTCATTTCGTACGCTGGCAACGTCTTGAGCATCAACCCAGAGATAACTACAGACTATCCAGAGAACGACCTTCAGTACACATGGTATCTATATGTTGACAACTCATTCGACGGCACAGGTTTTCGCGACACAGTAATAGGAAACGAACGCAATCTGAATTACGAGGTGAATCTTGCCTCAGGCGCCTATGTGGTGGTTCTGGAAGTGAAGTCGAGGACCACCGGCTATGCCCGCTATACCCGTACGTCGCTCAACGTGTCCACGGAGTTCTCCGATGGATTCTACATTCTTAAGGAGGTTAATGGCGGTCGGACAGATATGGATATGGTTACCTCGAACGGACTCTCAAGCGACATCATCACCAAAGTGTCTGGGGAATCCATGCAAGGCACTCCCGTGTCGCTGGCCGTACTCTATATGCAGCAGTATGTAAACCCCGACAACAACGAGATGGGCGTCAGCAACATGCTTAACATATTCACAACCGAGGATTACAGAGCCTATCGCACTGAGGACATGAAGCAGACATTCGACCACAGCACTATCTGTTATGCAGGTGAGGCCAACGACGATGTTTACTACAACATATCCAATGGCGCCAACTACGGGTTTCTGATGTCGAAGAAGGGCATCAGCAGCAAGCGCATGCAGGGTGCCAACATCCTCTCTACGGGTAAGTTCTCACTGCCTGCCATCAACGATGAGGTGACGAAACACATTCAGATGCTTAGTTGCGGACGTATGGGCATGGCCTACTGGAGCAATCTCCAACATGGAATACGCCGTACCGACAACAACTGTTCCTATGCAACAGATGTGACTTCCGACCCCACGGGTCAGGAGCAATGCCTCGCAAGTGGTATCAATCGCATTGGCGGTGTAGAAACCATTTGGTTCTTGTCTGAGGATAAATCTGCAGGTAAACGTTTCCTCTATCGCATAAGCGGCATGGGGGCACTAACCGAGAAGAAAGAACTTGACGCATCACTCCATCTTGCCAAAGCGTCCATCGTTGCAGGATGTGGCGGTAGTGCTTCCTACATCTACGCTATAGACAACGGAAAACTGTACGCTTACGGATGGGCTAACAATAGCGAGGTGGAGGTGGCTCTTCCCGGTGTATCAGGACCTGTCGACTTTGTGACCAACCAATGGTTTTGGGTTGCTGGATTCGGCGATACAAGCCATAATTTCGACAACCTCATCGTAGGGGCTCACAGTGGTAACAATTATAAGCTATACTTCTTCGACAACTTAGTAGGTGGTATACCCACAAAGGATGCCTATCGCACTGCCGAGGGAACAGGCAAGGTAAAGTTTATCCGTCGTGTCACACCAGTGCAAGTCACTAATATGATTATGACTTCACCTGGACAAAGTAGGGCAATGCCCATCTTCCCCACCAGTGAATAACAGCTTGTATAGAACACTTCATTTATGGTGAATGGCAATTTCATGCCATTCACCATATTTTTTTAAGTATCTCTATTGGCAGACTGCTTGGATAGAGTGGATATCAGCCATTTTCACGGAATGGAAACGGAAAAAAAGAAAATAAAAAACATCATTGATTCTCTCTATTGACTTTTTATTCGTATTTTTGCAACAATAAAGCGATTGTTATGGAAAACAACGGACATACTATTTATCCCATCGCACACTTCTGTTCTCCTTTCAAAAGCAAATTTGGTATTCCAAGGCAAAGCGGATTGATAGAAGAATTGGAAGGGACCATTGTTCTGGAGCCATACTACAGACAGCATGAAGCGCTTCGCGGACTGGAAGAATTTGACTACATTTGGCTCATTTGGGGATTCTCTGCCAATGAAAAAGACAAGAACAAAGAATCAGACACTTGCACGCCATCGCTCACCGTACGACCACCAAGAATGGGAGGCAATATCCGGATGGGGGTGTTTGCTACTCGCTCGCCATTCCGCCCAAACGGCTTAGGGCTATCAAGTGTGCGCATAAGCCGCATAGAGTGGGAATGCAAGGACGGTCCTGTCATTCATGTGCTTGGTGCCGACCTTATGGACGGCACACCCATTTATGACATGAAGCCTTATCTGAAACAGACTGATTGCCATGTCGAATCGCATGGCGGATTTACAGAGCGACATGAGTGGAAATTACTAGACGTGGTTTTCGACAACGAAACAGAAGAGGCCCTTTCCGAAGAAGAGCGTAAGATTCTATCGCATATCCTTGAACTCGACCCGCGACCACATTACCAAAATGACAAGGAACGAACGTATGGCATGACATTCGGCAGATATGATATTCATTTTAAAGTGGACGGCAATGTATTGAGAGTTTCAAGTATTGTCATTCACTAAAACCAAAAGCATGTCTCAGCAAAAACACAGTAAAAAAGTACAGATATGACAAGATAAGCATAAAAATTTGCAAAAAGATAGTATTATTATTAAAAAATAGCAAGAAATACTTGGTAGTTACAAGAAAATAACCTACTTTTGCCACACACATTTGACAATGTGTAAATGCAAGCTAATAACCAATTATTATTCTAACAACTTATACGTTTAACTAAAAGAAACAAAAAATGAACGTTGAGAACATTATGCAAAACCTGGAGAAAAAACATCCAGGTGAGGCCGAGTATCTGCAGGCTGTAAGAGAAGTGCTGGAATCTATCAAGGACGTTTACAATGAGCATCCTGAATTTGAGAAAGCAAAAATCATCGAGCGCATCGTGGAGCCTGAGCGCATCACTACATTCCGTGTGCCCTGGGTTGACGACAAGGGCGAAGTTCAGGTGAATATCGGTTACCGCGTGCAGTTCAACAGTGCCATTGGTCCGTACAAAGGCGGTCTGCGCTTCCATCCTTCAGTAAATCTTTCCATTCTGAAGTTCCTCGGTTTCGAGCAGACATTTAAGAATGCACTCACCACACTGCCTATGGGCGGTGGCAAGGGTGGTTCCGATTTCGCTCCCCGTGGAAAGAGCGATGCTGAAATCATGCGTTTCTGCCAGGCTTTCATGTGCGAACTCTACAAAGTGATTGGTCCTGACATGGACGTTCCTGCTGGCGACATCGGCGTAGGCGGTCGTGAGATAGGCTATCTCTTTGGAATGTACAAGAAACTCACAAGCCAGTTCCATGGTGCTACTCTTACTGGTAAAGGTCTTGAGTGGGGTGGTTCTATCCTTCGCCCAGAAGCAACAGGTTTCGGCGCACTCTACTTTGTAGATCACATGCTTAAGACTCATGGTCTCGACATCAAGGGTAAGACAGTTGCCATCTCTGGTTTCGGAAACGTTGCTTGGGGTGCTGCTAAGAAAGCTACCGAACTGGGTGCTAAGGTGATTACCATCTCTGGTCCAGACGGATACATCCTCGATGAAGCTGGTCTCAATGCTGAGAAAATTGACTATATGCTCGAACTCCGTTCCAGCGGTAACGACATCTGCGCTCCTTATGCAGACGAGTTCCCAGGCTCTAAGTTCTTCGCTGGCAAGAAGCCTTGGGAAGCTAAGGCCGACATCTATCTGCCTTGCGCTACTCAGAACGAGCTCAACGGTAACGACGCTGATGCAATTCTCGCCAACAAGCCTATCTGCGTAGCAGAGGTTTCCAACATGGGTTGCACAGCCGAGGCTGTTAACAAGTTCATTGCCGCCAACCAGCTCTTCGCTCCTGGTAAGGCCGTAAATGCTGGTGGTGTTGCTACATCTGGTCTTGAAATGACTCAGAACTCTATGCGTATTTCATGGACTGGCGAGGAAGTTGACCAGAAGCTGCACCAGATTATGGCAGGTATCCACGAGCAGTGCGTGAAGTATGGCAAGGAAGATGGTTACATCAACTATGTGAAGGGTGCCAACGTTGCCGGATTCATGAAGGTTGCTCATGCCATGATGGCTCAGGGCATTGTATAATCAAAGTATAAGATATTGAGGAAAAAATATCTAACCATAAAAAGAGAAAGCAGTGGTGGCAACCATTTTTTTGCCACCAACTGCTTTCTTTTTTTATTTCTAACGTTCTTCTGCTTTTCATCTTCCCTCTCATTTGCACAAGAAAAAGGCAAGGCATCATACTATTCCCACAGCTTGCATGGCCGCCGCATGAGTGACGGAACGCCCTATCATCGCGACAGTCTGATTTGCGCCCACAAACGCTATCCTTTAGGAACCAAACTTAAAGTGACCAATCTGAACAACGGAAAAAGTGTGGTGGTAAAAGTAGCCGACCGTGGCCCGCATGCCAGAGGAAGGATTATCGATTTGTCTTACCGTGCAGCCAAAGAGATAGGCATGATTGCTTCGGGTGTGGTTATGGTGAAGGTAGAACCATTCAAGGGAGACATTATTTTCCCCTTGAAGCCTGAGGAGGATAATGTTTTACCGGAACTCGATTTTGAGATTGCCGACAATTACGAAGACTACATTCCCGAGTGGCAGAAGAAAGAGGAAAACATTGTGCCACTCTCACAGGAACAACGTCACGAAATCATCAAGGACAATAAGAAGATTAATGAACTGAAAGAAGAGATTCAACATTCGAAACCAACAAAGAAAAAAGATAACAAAAAGACGGCAGGCGAACCAGCCGTCTCACGTAGCAATCCCCACAAGGCATCACAACGACACCAATAATAGGCTTATGCTTTAAAGGATGTGAATCATCAGTTGGATATTATCTTAAAGTTTCCACATCCAAATGAATCATATTGCTTGTCCTGTTGTTTCTACCATAATTCACAGAGACATCAAAATTCAACATCCCATCCTTCAACTTCTTGTCCGAAACTACCATGGCTGTGTATTTCACGCCAGAACCATTCGCGATGCTCTCTATGCAAACACTTGGCGAAACCACCACGTGCTTATTGCCAGACACTTCCATCACTACCGGTTTCACATTAAAGACGGTATGTTCACTAACGTTGCGGATTTCAAAAATAATCTTTCCACTGCTGTTCGGACGAAGAATCTTCTCGTGCGAGTCAGAAACAAAGCGAATATTACTTATCTCAATACCAGTATTGTTTGAACTCACCTTGGCTGCCTCTTTGATAGACTTGCTGTCCGAACCATATGTTCCATTACCGCTTTGGAATTCGAAACGGTCATCACCGCTATTTGTTTCGTCATAGCCGCTGTCTGTGAATTGGGAACCATAGACTTCGTTTCCGCCATTGTCCGCATATTCACTGCGGCGATTGTCTTTCTTCAAGACACGGTCATGATAACGCTCAAATTTGCGTTGCTGGGCATTTTCTGCCGCATTGCCAATAGCAGCACCGACGGCAGCACCGCCAGCCAGACCCACAATCTGTCCCCAGTCACTTCCACGTGGTCCTCCTGTCAGCCCACCAATGGCAGAACCAAGAATAGCACCGATATTGGAACCAGCATAGGCACCTGTTGCCGTATACGAACCACAACTACTGACCAAGAATGCTACGCACACTGTAAAAACCACTATTTTTTTCATCTCCATTTTCTTTAGACGTTCAACTTATTATCAAACATACTTTGAATATTCTGCCACAAAGATACAATAAAAAAAGGTTTTATAAAACGATTTTTCCCTAAAAATCATAGGGAATTCCCTATTTCGTCCTAAAATCAACCATCCACAATCAGGCTGCCACATATTATTCTGCAATGATATTTCAAAATAAAAAAACATAATAATTCAAACGTTTTACGCGATATTCAGTTTTTTTTATATAAATTTGCATGCAATATCAATAGAATCGTATGCAGGAATCCGATCATATCATTATCCCTAAGCGCCCTCGGCTTACAATACGTATTGCCGGTGGCACCATGTCCTTTTCGGCTATCGATGTAACAGCAGTGAATCAGATTGAATATGAACCATATCCTTTAAGGACTGGCATATCAACAGCAGCCAATTTGCGTGAAGCTTTCAAGGCTGGCATCACGCAGAACAACGATGGACATGTTAGCGAAATATTGAAAAAGAACTGGCAACGCGCCTTGGTTATGCTCGACACTCCAGTGCTCTTGGTGCCTATCGACGAGTATTTTGAAGAGCAAGACGAAGAAAGCGACAAAAGGGATTCCACACTATACAACCATGCACTTACCGGTCATGAGAATGATGCCATATTGTCTACGGTGCTAACCACTCTCAATGCTGTGGCCCTGTTTTCCATCAACAAAGATTTGAAAATGGTATTGAACGACCATTTCGAAGATATAAAATACACTCCTTTATGCGCCCCCGTATGGAACAACCTTTATAGAAGGAGTTTCACTGGTCAGCGCCGCAAGCTGTATGTTTACTTCCACGAGAAGAAAATGGAGGTTTTCAGTTTCCTTCAGAACCGATTCCGCTTTTGCAACAATTTCGAAGCCAATCATACGCAAGACTGCGTATACTTCATTCTTTATGTATGGAAACAACTTGGAATGGACCAGCAAAAAGACGAACTTCACATGGTGGGAACCATTCCCGAGCGCGAAACTCTATTGGAGGAATTGAGAAAGTATCTGCAGAACGCATACATCATCAACCCCACAGCCGATTTCAATCGCGCTCCAATCACAAACATCAAAGGTATTCCGTACGACTTGATGACCATGTACCTCAAAGGAAGATAACCAGCATGTCACATAGTTGGAATTAATAGAGAAACAAAGAGTAGAATAGGAAGTGAGAATCATTACAGGATTATACAAAGGGCGCCATTTCGACATACCACACTCGTTCAAGGCACGTCCGACCACCGATTTTGCAAAAGAGAACATATTCAATGTGCTTAATGGATATATCGATTTGGACGGTTGTATGGCTCTTGACCTATTCTCCGGAACGGGCAGCATTTCATTGGAATTGGTTTCAAGAGGCTGCAGTCAGGTGATAAGTGTGGAGGCCGACCGCGACCACCATGCATTCATCAAGCAATGCCTTGCAAAACTAGGCACCGACAAGTGTATTCCCTTGAGAGGCGATGTGTTCCGCTTTGTGAAGAGTTGTCGACAGCAGTTCAACTTTATCTTTGCCGACCCACCCTACGCTTTGCCAAAAATTGCCGACATTCCCAACTTGATACTCGAGAAAGGGATTCTCAAAGAAGAAGGTGTGTTTGTTTTTGAACATGGAAAAGACTTGGACTTTTCCAATCATCCACGCTTCTGCGAGCATCGCAGCTATGGCAGTGTGAATTTCTCCATTTTCAAATAAAAAGGCTTTTCCGTCTTAAAGCAACGGGGCTAGCAATCGTACCAATCCTTCCCACAAACGCTTCAGCAACGGGCTATCACTGTCACTGTCATCCATCAAAACGCTCTGGGCAACATCGTTCATGAAAACGGCTTTCATGCGCAAAGCCATGTCATGGTCATAGATAAAGGCATTCCCCTCGAAATTATTCTCAAAGCTTCGGAAATCCACGTTGGCTGATCCACACGAACACAAAGAATCATCGCTGACCAACAGCTTGGAATGATTGAAACCACCTTGGTATAAATAAACCTTCACGCCAGCCTCCAAGGTTTCATTGACAAACGACCTACTCGCCCATTCCACAAACTTAGCATCGGTCTTATATGGAATCATCAACCGCACATCCACACCTGCCAATGCTGCAGTGCGCATGGCAAAGAGCACTGGTTCGGTAGGAAGGAAATAGGGCGTTTCCATATAGACATACTTTTTAGCTTCCAAAAGTATGCGCACATAACCCTGCATAATGTCTGGCCATTGGGCGATGGGACTGCTGGTGACAATCTGTATGATACAATCGCTTTTCAAATCGTTCCTGTTCAAGTCTGGATAATAGCGCCGATTGGTTATCAGCGTACGGTCCACAAAATACCAGTCAACCAAAAAGGCTTTCTGAATGCCATACACAGCACCCCCATGAATACGTAGATGGGTGTCGCGCCACGGGGTTACCACAGTATTTACCTCCTTGCCTCCCCTTTTGCGCGAGCCTTTTCTCACCTTGCCCCTCACATAACGAGTGGCAATGTTCATTCCGCCGACAAAGCCCACCTTACCGTCAATCACACACAGTTTTCGGTGATTCCTATAGTTCACCTTGCTGGTGAAAGCAGGAAATTTCACAGGCATGAAGGAGTGGACTTCTATACCAGCATCGCGCATTCTCTCAAAGAACGATTTGTCAACATCCCAGCAACCCACATCGTCATAGATAACCCTCACCTCTACCCCACTCTGCGACTTGGCTATCAGCGCATCGGCTATCAGACAACCCAAAGAGTCGTCGTTGAAGATATATGTATCCAGATGGATATGGCTCTTTGCTCGGGCTATTTCCCGTAAAAGGGCATGAAAGAACTGGTAGCCTTCGGTATAGATATCCACCCTATTATCCTTGAAAGGCAACGCCCAGTTCTGATTGACAAATAGCTTGATGAGCGACCCATACTCATCGGGGAGTTTCAGGTTTTTCTGCTCGGCAAACTCCAACATCGACCGTTTGGTAAGCTGGTCAAGACTCTGCTGGGAAATAAGTTTTTCCTTTCGGGTATTCTGCCCGAAGAAGAAATAGAGCACAATCCCAACAATGGGAAGGAAAACAAGCACAAGTATCCACGCCATTGTCTTCGCAGGCTGGCGATTGTCTATCAGCACCGTTACCATCGTTGCCACGACAGCCAAGACATAGACCGTAAGTATGAGCCAATGGACGTAGATCATGCGAACAAATATTTCTAGTTGGACAAACTCTGATGAAAGGAGGGAAGAAAACTATTTGAACCCAGCCAACTTATGCGTCTGCAACGAGAGCCGCCAAAGCGGATGTGCCTTGATATATTCAACACAAGCCTCCATAATCTCAGTATTGCGTGAAGCATCACCCACATCGCATGGCTGTAAATAGTAGTAGTCGGCTGTCAAGGCGCCGCTCTCCCAAGGGCGAGGCGACTGCTCATCGAAGAACAAGACCTTCAGCTCGTTACATCTGTCAACGGCTATCTTCCCTTTGGGCGACACCGTGCTCCAGTCGAGGTTTGCGGGAAGCGGGTTCGAACCGTTGGTTTCCATGGCCACCTCGAAGCCTTCGGCATGGAGTGCATCAACAAACTGCTCGTCTGCCTGCAGCGTTGGCTCACCACCAGTGAGCACAACAAAGCGCGCAGCATAGCGGCTTACTTCAGCCACGATGTCAGGAATCGACATTTCACGCCACTCGCTGAAATCGGTGTCGCAGAAAGGACAGTCGCGATTGCATCCGCTGAAGCGGACAAACACCGCGGCTCTTCCCGCATTTCTCCCTTCTCCTTGAAGCGAGTAGAAAATGTCGTTAACGCGAAAAGTCTTCAACAAGTTCTCCATCTCCTTCTATTTCAACTTTTCAATCCACCTCGTAAGAGGCCACATTCCCCTCACTTTCTTGAACCACAGTCTTGTAGCAGTGAGGTATCTGCTCGGTACACCAGCGAGCTATGTTCTCCGCCGTTGGATTAAATGGCAACACTTCGTTCAACACCTGATGGTCGAGCACGCGCTTGATGCGATGCTTTATCTCACTGAAATCCACCACCATGCCATTTTCATCCAATTTCTCCGACCGACAATAAACCGTGATTTTCCAATTATGTCCGTGCAAATGCCGGCATTTGCTCTCATAGTTGAGCTCCAACCGATGAGCCGCAGATATTTCGATGGTCTTTTCTATATAATACACGTTGCTAAAATTTTTAATTTCTTATTCTATTATCTAATAGCGGCAATAAGGTTCAGACCACAACATTACCGCCCAATTTCTTGGCCAACCTGTTGCGCACTTCCTGCATCTCCTTAAATTCGCTCACATATTTCATCATCAACTGAGGTTCATCTGACGAACGGGAAATCTGTTGCTGCAACTCCTTCAATCGGCAATCCACATAGATTGTGCGGAAATCTAGCACCAAATGCTCCACCTGCGTGCGGATGTTGTCTTTCTCGAGTTTCATTTCAAACGCTTTGCTCAGCTGCACACGGTCCATCGCCATTGACGAGGCAAGGTTGCTGATTTCCACATCTGGATGGCGGGTGAAATAATCCACTGCTACAAATCCCGGTTCTGCCGAATGGGCCACCGCTTCTTCCAACACCTTATTATATATAGGGTGACTGAAAGCCAGGTTGTCTGTCCCTAAGTCATAGGCAATATATTGTGCCACAGTGAGATTTATCGTGTCACCGTCTTCGGTCTCCACATTCTCGTAAATAATCTCTTCTCCATGACGGACAATCATCTTCACGAGCATTGCCTCAATAGACGAAGTCTGGTCGGAAGGCTGAGATGGAACTGCCACACGAGGGGCTGAAGGCTGCGTGTCTACCGGTTTCGCCACAATGACACCCGCCATGCCCATGTCAGTGCCTGGCACTTCGTCTGCTCCGCGAGCTGCCGCTGATTCGTTCCTGCGCCGAACAGCATCCCGTTCCTGTCTGATCATCTTGTTCATCGACGAGATAAGTGTACTCTCGTTGATGCCAAAACGATGGGAGCAATCCGTGATATAGGTTGCCCGTACAATCTGATCGGGAATCACGCTCACACTCTTCACAATGCTGTTAATGGCCTCCGACCTTTTGATAGGGTCGGTCACACCTTTCAACAACAGGTCGCTCTTGAACTGGATGAAATCGGCCTGATGCTCCTCGATGTATTGTTTGAAATCGGATGCACTATGCTTCTTTGCAAAGCTGTCGGGGTCGTCCCCATCGGGCAGGAGTAGCACCTTCACGTTCATGCCCTCGGCCAGGAGCATATCCGTACCTCGCATGGCAGCATGGATACCGGCTTCGTCACCATCGTAGAGCAGCACAATGTTTTGTGTGAACCGATGGAGCATTCTTATTTGGTGCAGGCTCAGCGCCGTTCCAGAATTGGCCACCACGTTCTCAATGCCACACTGATGCATGGAAATCACATCGGTATAGCCCTCCACCATGTAGACGCAGTTCTCTTTGGCTATGGTCTTCTTGGCCTGGAAAATGCCATAAAGGTTTTGTTCCTTGTGATAGATCTCGCTATCGGGCGAGTTCACATATTTCTGTTGCACTCCCTTCGTGGCTGCATCGAGCTTGCGGCCGCCGAATGCCACCACCTTGCCGCTCATGCTAATCCACGGGAAAATGACACGGCCGGCAAAACGGTCGACCAACTCTTGCGACGACTGCCTGCCATTCATGCTGTCTTCCTCGTCTCTGCCAGACCTTGTGTCGCGCCGCTCGCGCGCATAGCACAAACCCGTCTGCAACAGGAATTCTTCCTTGTATCCCTTTGACACAGCCTCACGCCCCAGAGCAGTGGCATCGGGCAAGTCGAATCCCAGACGGAACTTTCGGACGATATCGTCGCGAATGCCACGACTGCGGAAATACTGCATGCCAATGGCCACGCCATCCACATGATTATGGAGCAAATCCTCGAAATAGTTAGCTGCCCATTCGTTCACGATGAACATCGACTCGCGCTTGCTCTCAGCCTCACGCTCCTCATTGGTCATTTCGCGCTCTTTGATTTCAATATTGTATTTTTTGGCAAGCCAACGAAGGGCCTCGGGATAGGTCATCTGCTCATGCTCCATCAGGAAACCGGCTGGCGAACCGCCCTTGCCGCACGAGAAACACTTGCAGATGTTACGGGCTGGCGACACATAGAACGACGGGGTGCGCTCGTTATGGAACGGACACAACCCCTTGTAGTTCGCGCCACTCTTTCTGAGCGTCACAAACTCCGACACCACGTCTACTATGTTCGCAGCATCCAAAATCTTGTCAACAGTGAACCTGTCAATCATATCTCACTCCCTGAAAAGAGCCATGGCCACGAAATCCAACTGACAAAACGCGGACACGCTTCTTATATTTTGCAAAAGTAATCATTTTTTCTGAATTACGAGAATCCAAACACAACAAATTGTTTGTTGTGTTGAACGAAAGGCCAACTTGCCATCCCATTCCCCAACAGAAAAAAACCATCGAAGATGAAAAAGACTACCTGTCTTATTGTCTATTCTTACAAGTTTTCATATAAATGTTTATGTAGGTTACTCAGTTTGTACATATCAGTTACAGGTCTTGTACATATAAGATGTACAACTTGTACATATAAGATGTACGACTTGTACATGTTAGATGTACGAAATTCATATATAGTCTGTTCGACATTCACCCCAAATGTATTCACCTAAAAAAATATACCTGATGTCGTTTCGGAAACAACTTTCTCACATCTACAAAGGGCAGCGACAGGCATGTGGAGAAGAAAAACATGGCGGTTTTCAACAAAACTTATCGTGAAACAGCCCAGCAATTTGGATGTCGTGAAAATTCATTTCACCGACAATAACATCAACATCAAATAAAGTGGGTTCGGCTTTCTTTTCGTTGCACAAAACACAGAAAGTGCGCACAAAAGTGGCGGAATTGTGCAAAATCCGATGCTTTTCCTTTGCTATACGATAAAAAAAGTGTACTTTTGCACCCGAAAAATCGATTGTCATTTAGGAAACAGTCCCTTGCAATAGACAATCGACATTTCTGCAATCACAAGAATAGCAGAGGATAATACATTTTTTATATTATATATATGGCTTTAAAAATTGTTGTGCTGGCCAAACAAGTGCCAGACACTCGTAACGTGGGTAAGGATGCCATGACTGCTGAAGGAACAGTAAACCGTGCTGCCCTACCCGCCATCTTCAATCCAGAAGATTTGAACGCCCTGGAGCAGGCTCTTCGCCTGAAGGAGCAGAATCCGGGCTCTACAGTAGGAATCCTCACGATGGGTCCTCCACGTGCAGGTGAGATAATCCGCCAGGGTCTTTATCGTGGCGCCGATACTGGTTGGCTGTTGACTGACCGTCTGTTTGCCGGTGCCGATACACTGGCCACCTCTTATGCTCTGGCTACTGCCATCAAGAAGATTGGCGATGTGGACATTGTCATAGGTGGTCGTCAGGCTATCGATGGTGATACCGCTCAGGTTGGTCCTCAGGTTGCCCAGAAGTTGGGTTTGAATCAAGTAACCTACGCTGAGGAGGTTCTCTCTGTAAAGGATGGCAAAGCTACCATCAAGCGTGTCATCGACGGTGGTGTAGAGACCGTAGAGGCTCCCCTGCCTGTTGTTATCACGGTGAACGGAAGTGCTGCTCCCTGCCGCCCGCAGAACGCTAAGCTGGTGATGAAGTACAAGCGTGCCACCTGCCCCATGGAGCGTCCTGCCGAAGGTACTGCTTATGATAACCTCTATGAGGAGCGTCCT
>CACZPU010000085.1 GCA_902783165.1 uncultured Prevotellaceae bacterium | reverse complement strand
CGGAACAGATTGCGAAATGAGGATAGAAGTGGAAATTCCTCCTCGGCAGCAAACCCACAGTCAGAATTCAGGGTGATTGCTTGATTTCATGAGCAAGAGGAATCTTTTTTATATGAATATAATTTCAAAGGATACCAGAAGGACCGCACATTTCAAGATTTATATCCTAATATATTTATTTTCACGCTGCAATACTTAATTTTTTAGTCTTATGCAGCGTGAAAATCACTTGTTGCTGGTATTATTTTCTCAGTGAGAAAGATGGTTTAAAATGTTATTTCTCCTTGGAGGGATGAAATAAGTTTATGTGTTTCTAATGTTTATTCTTTGTCTTCTTCATCCTTTTATACAAAGCTTGAAGGGATTGGCGTGGTATTCCCAAAGACTCAAGGCGTTTCAAATCATTTTCGGCTTCTATGAATCTGCGCAATTTTAGATATAAATCTGCCCGATTCAGTAAATAATCCGTGTTGTTGGGATCCCTCTTTATGGCCTCTCCATAATCATAAATAGCAGGTTCATACAATTCTCTTTCCTGTTCGATACCGGCTAATACAGCATAAGCAATGGCGCTATCAGGATGTTGCTGAATCAACAAATTCATTTGATCGAACGCTTCAGTATAATGTTTGTCTTTTTGATTTAGCAAAGCCAATCCTAAGCGAGCTTCAAAATGGGCCGGGGCAATGGCTAACAGATTTTCATAATCGAGTCGTGAGAATCGGTATCTGTTTAATTTCTCGTTCGCAAATGCTCTGAAAAACAAAGCCGTAAGATTGTTTGGCTCACGTGACAGCACATAATCATACTCGGTTTTTGCATATTCCCATTGTTCCAACTGCATGTTCCACGATGCTTTCCTTAAACGCAAATCGATATTGCTGGGTTGAAGGGAAAGTTCTTTCGATGCAATCTCCAGACTGTCACGGAGTTCCTTCTTATCTTGCGCATTTGATTCTACCGCAAGGAGTAGGGATAACAAGACAACAACAGCCTTGTTCGTATAGCGATAGAATGGTGAAAACATGATCATTTGTTATAATAGAAAACTATGCATTCTTTATATAATTGACAATCCATTGTCCTACTTCATCGGTGCCATAATGTTTCTTGCCTTTTTCTTGAATATCAGGCGTACGAACAAAGGCATCCATACTTTCTTTAACGGCTTTTCTGACCAATTCTCCTTCTTTTATCAAGTTGAAATGCTCAAGTAGCATGGCTGCTGATAATATCTGTGCGAGTGGATTCGCTATGTTCATTCCTGCAGCTTGTGGCCATGAGCCATGTACCGGCTCAAACAAGGGAGTATGTTCACCAAGAGATGATGAGGGTTGCAATCCCATACTTCCTGTAATACAACTTGTTTCATCAGTTAAGATATCACCAAATGTGTTCTCTGTGACAATCACATCAAAAAACCGTGGTTCAGTCAACACTCGCATTGATGCATTGTCGACAAACATGTAATCGGTATTAATGTCAGGATATTGCGATTCCATTTCCTTCGCAATTTGTCTCCAAAGACGAGAAGATGCCATGACATTTGCTTTATCAACAACAGTAAGATGCTTCTTCCTTTTCCTGGCCATTTCAAATCCCACATTCAAAATTCTTTCTATCTCCGGCCGCGTATAAATATCTGTATCAAAAGCCATGTCGTTGTCTTGATGTTTTTCCCCAAAATACATGCCACCAGTCAATTCACGAATTACCACGAAGTCGGCACCCTTGATTAAATCATCCTTGAGCGGACTGTTGTGGAGCAGGCAGTCAAAAGTGGCAACAGGACGAATATTAGCAAACAACCCAAGTTTTTTGCGCATGGCAAGCAGTCCTTGTTCGGGACGAACCTTTGCAGTAGGGTCGTTGTCATACCGCAAATCACCTACAGCACCAAAAAGTACAGCATCAGCATCCATACATGTTTGGAAAGTGGTTTCTGGGAAAGGGTCACCAACTACGTCGATGGCATTTGCGCCGCAAATGGCCTCATCGTAAGAAAATACATGTCCAAACTTGGCAGCTATTGAGTTCATTACTGCCACACCTTGTTTCATAACCTCTGGTCCGATGCCGTCGCCTGCAAGTATTGCTATTTTCAGTTTCATGATAATAATTATTTTTGATTTTATTTAATCGATACAAAATTACGAAGAAAAGGTAAATTGTGTAATACTATCAGATGATTTTAAGCAATTATTATGTAATTTTATTCTTCATTTCGCTTTTCGTCACATAATATGCTGAACGTAATAAACGACATTTTTATACAACTTAGTTGTTCATCTTTATACCAAACCATCACTTCACCGAATGTTAATTATTTACATTTATAACCTTGGTAAATATTATGATTCTTTAAATATTGATTCAGTTTATCCGTAAACTCATGATTTTTAATGCCCCAATTTGGAGCGACCAACAATTCGGGTGGACTTTGGGAAATGAACCTGTCGAGGACAATATCTTTTCGTAGGTATTGGATATAGGTGGCTACCAATTCTATATATTCATCCATAGAATATAGATGGAACGGATTTTTTAAATACACATCGGCAAGGGGTGTGTTACGGATAATTTGCAATTGGTGAATTTTCAAAATGTTGATTGGAAGTAAAGAGATAATAGATGCCTGTCTTATACTTTCACATTGGTTTTCACCCGGTAAACCAAGAATAATATGAGCACCTGTAATGATGCCACGAGCCGAGGTAGATTCTATGGCTGTTTTCGAACAGGCAAAATCATGTCCACGGTTGATTCTTAGTAAAGTTTTGTCGTTTACACTTTCCACTCCGTATTCGACAATAACCGTAGTGGTTCGATTCAACTGCTCCAAATAATCGAGTAGGGGGGTGTTGACACAATCAGGACGGGTGCCAATAACTATTCCAACAACATCTTCGCATTCAAGTGCCTCTTCGTATATAGATTTCAATGAATCTAATGGTGCATAAGTGTTCGTGTAGGCTTGGAAATATGCTAAATATTTCATGTCAGGATACTTATGCGCAAAAAAAGCTTTTCCTTTTTCTATCTGTTCGCTGATAGAATGATTCGAATGAAGATATGAAGGATTAAAAGAACGGTTGTTACAGTAGATACAACCGCCATGAGATATTCGTCCATCCCGATTAGGACAAGTGAAACCAGCATCTATTGAAATCTTCTGAATTTTATAAGGAAACCTGTTTCTTGCCCAATTCCCAAAATCATTATAGTGCATTAACCCTTTTTATATTATTATTCGTTGCAAATGTACATAATTATTTGTAATTTTGCAAAAGAATTATACAAACATGATTATTAATATTTTCACCATGAACTGACACTGAATCCAATTGTGGCTGTTTTATGGTTTAATAAGAAAAAAGAAATGAAAAGATTTATTCTTATGGGTGCGGCATTGTTGTTGACCGTATCATCTTCTTTTGCTAAAAGTAAGCTTGAACTTACCCAGGTGGTTAATGGTACTTTTAGTGCGGAGAATCTACGTACTGTTACACCTCTTGCTGATGGTGAAAGCTATGCTCAAATAAGCAACGACAGCAAAAAAATTGTAACATTCTCATATAAAACTGGACAACAAACCGGTGTGTTATTCGATGTTAATGCCACGCAAGGTTTGAACATCCCTTCTTTCGATAACTATATATTGAGTCCGGATGGAAAGAAAATTCTTATACAAACCAAAACCAAAAGAATTTATCGTCGGTCATTTACTGCCGAATACTATATTTACACTATAGGAACTCGCATGTTGGAGAAACTTTCTGACGGCGGTCCACAACAGGCTCCCGTATGGAGCAACGACGGACTTCAGGTGGCATTTGTTCGCAACAATAACATTTATCTTGTGAAATTGCTCTATGACAACGCTGAAAGCCAAGTGACCAAAGACGGGAAGTGGAACGAAGTGATTAACGGTGTTCCCGATTGGGTTTACGAAGAAGAGTTTGGTTTCAACTCTGCCATGGCATTCAATGCAGATGGAACGATGATCTGCTGGATTAGATTCGATGAGTCTCAAGTAAAGGAATATCCTTTGCAATTGTTCAAAGGAGCCTTTCCTGCCAAGAAAGACTACACCACTTATCCAGGATTCTATTCATACAAGTATCCAAAAGCAGGCGAGGTGAATTCAAAAGTAAGTGTTCTGAGCTATGACATTAAGAGCCATCAAACGAGAGTTCTTCAAGTGCCTCTCGATGCAGATGGCTATATACCAAGAATCAAACCGACAACCAATGCTGATAAAATGATTGTTTACACCATGAACCGTCATCAGGATGTTCTCAATCTTTATAGCGTGAATCCAAGGAGTACTGTTTCTCAGTTGATGGTTAAGGAAACCGTGGACAAATATGTTAAAGAAGAGTCTATGTCAAAAATACAGATTACTGACAATTACATTCTCCTTCCCAGCGACCGCGATGGACATATGTGTCTGTATCTCTATAATATTAATGGACAGCTGCTCAAAAAACTGAATACCATTCCGGGTGAGGTAACAGATATCTATGGTTATGATGAGTCTACTGGTAATGTTTACTATCAGGCAGCAGGTAAGAATCCCATGAATCGTGAAGTATATGTTACATTGAAGAACGGAAAGACACAATTGCTGACACCAAGAGTCGGATGGAATTCTGCCATCTTCAGTAACGGTTTCAAGTATTTCATTAATCAATGGAGCGATTTCAACACACCATATGAATACGCTACATGTACAAATACAGGAAAGACATTGGCTGTTTTGATTAACAATAACAAACTGAAACAATTGTTGGCAGAACAACAATTGCCGACAAAAGAATTTTTTGAGTTTACAACCTCTGAGAACATTAAGTTGAATGGCGTGATGATTAAACCATCTAATTTCGATTCTACAAAAAAATACCCTGTAGTCATGTGGCAGTATAGTGGTCCAGGTAGCCAACAAGTAACCAATTCCTGGTCGCTTGGGTCAGTAGGAAGCGGCGCTTTATTTGATGCGTATCTTGCGCAACAAGGATTTATTGTCGTATGTGTTGATGGTAGAGGCACAGGCGGTCGTGGGGCAGAATTTGAGAAATGTACCTACATGAAATTAGGTGACTTGGAATCAAAAGACCAAGTGGAGACTGCTATCTATCTTGGAAAATTACCCTATGTGGACAAAAACAATATAGGAATATGGGGATGGAGTTATGGAGGATTTAACACACTAATGAGTATGAGTGAAGGAAGGCCCGTATTTAAAGCCGGTGTTGCTGTTGCACCTCCCACAGATTGGCGTTTTTATGACACTGTATACACCGAACGTTATATGCGTACACCTCAAGAAAATGCTGTTGGATATGACATCAATCCCACCAACAGAGCGGACAAGTTGAGCGGTGCTCTATTAATCTGTCATGGATTGGCCGACGATAATGTTCACCCGCAAAACACATTTGAATACACAGAAGCCCTTGTCCAAGCAGACAAAGATTTTAAAATGAATATATATACCAACCGAAATCATAGTATTTATGGAGGGAACACCCGTCGTCATCTGCTTAGACAAATAGCTGAACATTTTGAAAACAACTTAAAATAATCATTCTACAATGAACAAATCGAAATTGATATTGGTCGTAATGGCCTGCATGATGCTTACAGTGGTATCGGCAAAGAATGTAGTCGTGACGGTGACAAATGAAGAGAAAGTGCAACGTCAGGAAGTGGTTGAAATTGATTTGTATCCAGTATACAAATTGCTTGCCATCAATGTTGGTGAGCCAATTGTTGTAAAGAACGCACTTGGTCAAGAAGTGGAATACCAAATATCTTATGATGGAAAGATATTAATAGATGTTGCTGTACGTCCATGTGGAAGTGCAGAACTGACAATCTCTGCTGGTAATCCCAAGACTATGAAAACTTATGTGACTGGTCGAATGTATCCAGAACGCGTAGATGATATTGCGTGGGAGAACGACCGAACAGCCTATCGTATATATGGCCCTGCGCTGCAAAAAAGCGGAGAGCGTGCCTTCGGCGTAGATGTTTGGGTGAAAAACACTCCAGACTTGGAAGTAGAAAAACGATATTCAACAGAACTTTCCAATCATCCAACAATCAGTTCGTTGAAAGCCCAAGGTAAGAATGAGGAAGCTTTTGCTATGGAAATAGCCACCACCTATCATTTTGATCATGGCTATGGATTAGATTGTTACAAAGTGGGGCCGACTCTTGGCGGTGGCGCTCCTGCACTGATGAAGGATGGTGAATTGATACTTCCTTATTGTTACAAGGACTATAAAATTCTAGATAACGGACCGCTCCGTTTCACAGTACAAGTTTCGTATAATCCCACAAAAATCAATGATGATGTGAATGTAATTGAAAATAGGATTATTAGTCTCGACAAAGGTTCGAATTTCAACAAATGTACCGTTTGGTATGACGGACTGACCAAACCGGTGGATTTGGCTATGGGCGTTGTGCTTCATCAGGAAGATTTGGAAAGCGTTGTGTTAAATGAAGACATGATTCTATATGCTGACCCGACTGACAATCCTTCAAAACAGAATTTCCAAATATATGTTGGATGTCTTTTCCCTGAAGGAGTAAAATCAACAAAGAAATTAATGAACAAAGAGGTGGTTAATGGAAATGCTGGACATGCAATTGGAATTGTCTCCTATCAATCGGGAGACAAATATACCTATTTCTTCGGTTCTGCTTGGAGCAAGAATGATGTTAGAACAATGAACGAATGGAAATTGCGCGCAGAGGAAACCATCAATGCCATTCATTCGCCATTGACAATTACAATGAAATAAAATTAACCTATATATTTTAATCTATTAACAAACCACTATTTATGAAAAAACTCTTATTAGGTGATGAAGCTATCGCTCAAGGAGCTATTGATGCTGGATTGAGTGGTGTTTATGCTTATCCCGGAACGCCTTCCACGGAAATCACAGAATACATCCAAGATTCTGCGATAGCTAAGGAACGAAACATTCACCGTCGGTGGTCTACAAACGAAAAGACCGCGATGGAGGCGGCACTTGGTATGTCATTTATGGGCAAAAGGGCTCTTGTATGTATGAAACATGTTGGGTTAAACGTTTGTGCCGACCCATTTGTAAACTCTGCAATGACAGGAACAAATGGCGGTATTGTCGTTTTGGTGGCAGATGATCCTTCAATGCACTCGTCGCAGGATGAGCAGGATTCACGTTTCTATGGAAAATTTGCCATGATTCCAACATTTGAGCCAAGTAGCCAGCAGGAAGCATATGATATGATGGCAGAGGCATACGATTTCTCTGAGAAAATCCATCTTCCTGTTTTAATGCGTGTTACCACTCGCATGGCTCATTCGCGTGCTGTTGTTGAAATAAAAGACACACCCCGAGAGCAGAACGAGAAGAACTATAATGCAGAAGCTTCCAGTTGGGTTTTGTTGCCAGCAAATGCAAGAAAACGCAATATTGCAGTAACTGCTCAACAGGAAATGCTGGAAGACTGTGCTGTGAACAGCAAGTATAATCGATATGAAGATGGAGAGAACCATAAACTCGGTATTATTGCAAGTGGTATTGCATATAATTACCTTATGGAGTGTTTTCCAGAAGGATGTCCATACCCTGTTTTAAAAGTGAGCCAATATCCGTTACCAAAGAAATTAATCAGGAGAATGACCGAAGAATGCGATGAGGTACTTATTGCTGAAGAAGGACAGCCTTTCATTGAAGATGTTGTTCGTGGCGTTATGCCATGGAATGCAGTAATAAAAGGCAGACTTTCTGGCGAACTACCTCGTACAGGTGAGTTGAATCCTGATTATATGAAAAAAGCACTTGGCTTGCCATGTGAGGAAATTCATGAAGCGTGCCCGGATGTGACATCACGTCCACCAGCATTGTGCCAAGGTTGCGGTCATAGGGATGTGTATGCTGCGTTGAACGAAGTGTTGAAGGAATATGAGAATCCCAGAGTGTTTGGTGATATTGGTTGCTATACATTGGGTTTCTTGCCTCCATATCGTGCAATCCATTCTTGTGTTGACATGGGCGCTTCGATAACTATGGCTAAAGGTGCTGCAGATGCAGGTCAATGGCCTTCGGTTGCAATAATCGGTGATTCAACCTTCACACATTCGGGAATGACTGGTTTACTGGATGCCATTAATGAGAATGCAGATATCACAGTTATTATAAGTGATAATTTAACGACGGCTATGACTGGTGGTCAGGATTCTGCTGGAACAAACAAATTTGAGGCCATATGTCGTGGCTTAGGCGTTCCAGAGGAGCATTTGAAAGTGGTGGTACCACTACCAAAGAATATGCCAGAGATTACACAGACCTTACGTGATGAAATCAACTATCATGGCGTAAGCGTAATTATTCCACGTCGTGAGTGTATGCAAACTCTACAACGTCATTTAAAACAAAAGAAAGCAAAGGAGGCTCAGAAATGAAAACAGATATCATATTATGTGGAGTAGGGGGACAAGGTATTCTTTCTATAGCAACAATTATAGGTGAAGCTGCCATGAAAGAAAATCTGTACATCAAACAGGCCGAAGTCCATGGCATGTCCCAAAGAGGTGGTGATGTTCAGAGCAATCTTCGTATCTCATCAAATCCAATCGCAAGCGATCTCATTCCATTGGGAGGTGCAGATGTTATTATTTCAATGGAGCCAATGGAGGCTTTACGCTATCTGCCATATTTGAATAAAAATGGATGGATAATTACTTCTAGCACACCATTTGTTAATATACCCAATTATCCCGACATGGAGATAATCAATGCTGATTTGAATAAAGTGAAAAATGTAATCTCACTTGACATTGAAAAATCAGCAAAAGATAATGGTATTCCACGCAGTGCGAATGTAATACTGTTAGGTGCTGCCCAAAAGGCATTAGGCATTGAGTATAACAAGTTGGAAGATGCCATACGTCGTGTTTTCGGACGCAAAGGTGAGGCAATTGTTGAAGCAAACATTAAGGCCTTGGCAATAGGCAAGGAGGCACAGCGATGAAACCGACTCCAATAAAGAAAGAACTAATAGATGGCGCAATAAAAGATTTTGGAATCCAAGATTTTGCAAAAGCAACAATTCGCGAAGTGAAATCGATTGCAGCCTATGCAGAAAAAGAATCAGGTGTTGAATTCATAAAAATGGAAATGGGCATTCCAGGCCTTCCTGCTGCAAAGGTTGGTGTGGATGCACAAATTAAATCTTTGAATGAAGGGATAGCACATAGCTATCCTGACATTCAGGGACTTCCGCAGTTGAAAAATGAAGCTTCACGTTTTGTCAAAGCATTCATTGGCGTTGATATTTCACCCGAATGTTGTGTTCCTGTTTGTGGTTCCATGCAAGGGACGTTTGCTTCTTTTTTGACATGCTCACAGTGTGACCCACAAAAAGACACTGTTCTTTTCATTGATCCAGGATTCCCTGTTCAGAAAATGCAACTTCAGGTACAAGGAGTCAAATATGAAACTTTCGATGTGTATGATTTTCGTGGGCAGAAGTTAGGTCCAAAGTTGGAAAGCTATTTGTCTAAAGGAAATATCTGTGCCATTGTTTATAGTAACCCCAACAATCCGTCGTGGATATGTTTTAATGAGGATGAACTGAAAACAATTGGAGAATTGGCCAACCGATATGACACAATCATAATGGAAGACTTGGCTTACTTTGCAATGGACTTCCGTAAAAATCTTAGTGAACCATTTAAACCGCCATATCAACCAACAGTAGCCCGTTATACGGATAACTATATTCTACTGATTAGTGGTTCAAAGGCATTTAGCTATGCTGGTGAAAGAATTGGAGTGACATGTATTAGCAATGTTTTATTCCATCGCCACTTTGATGCTTTGGCAAAACGATACGAAGGTCTGCCTTTTGGTTTGGTATTCTCCACCCGAATGCTATATGCGCTCTCTTCAGGAACAAGCCACAGCGCTCAATTTGCCATGGCAGCAATGCTGAAAGCTGCATCGGATGGCACATATGATTTCCGCAAAGAAATTAGTATATATGGTGAACGTGCGGGGAAACTGAAAGAAATTTTCTGCCGTCATCATTTCTATGTTGTCTATGACAAAGATTTGGACGAGCCAATAGCTGATGGATTCTATTTCACCATAGGTTATCCTGGTATGACAAGTGGACAACTTGCACACGAACTAATGTATTATGGAGTAAGTGCAATCTGTTTGATTACCACAGGAAGCCATCAGGAAGGTCTACGCGTATGTACATCGTTCATCAAGGACAATCAGTACCAATTGCTAGATGAGCGAATGAAAATATTCGCAGAGAACAATCCTGTTTAAATATCTATTATTCCTGCTTCAGCCCATTGACGGACAAGTTCTTTCACGTCTTTCATGGCTGTGGTTTCATCAACGTCATATTCAGCAGTAAGAAGTTTTACAAGTGTCTCTTCAGTGAAACTATCTTGCTGCTGAATTTCTTTCCATAAATAAGCTGAAGACTCATTCATGCTAATAATACTACTAAAATCGATGTTCTCTTTACCTTCAGCAACAATTATTTGTTCACCACATACTGACCTAAGATTAAATCCCTTTTTTGCTTTCATTATATGTCTGTTATTAAAATATTATGATTTTCGATATTATATTGGCTTAAAAAAACGAAGCCATATTCGACGATAAAATGCTAGTATGTATCGGCGGAGAGGATACAAACGTGTCCATATCCACGAATAGCATTTCCATTTCCAACCATCAACTCTGTCAAGCTTATTGCGATTCTTTCGATAGAACCCCTCCACGCTAGCTTTGATGTCAACAAGAGTGCAGTATTCGTTTCCCAAATTTCCGTCACCTCGTAGAGTTACATCATTACCTTTGATTGAAATGATACGGTGTAACACGAAACGTCCTGGCTCAATCTCTGCCAAAACAGGATCACCAACTTTGTGGTTGAGTGGCTTGACGAGTAATGCCTTGTCTCTTCCATCTTCCAAGAAAGGTCTCATGCTGAAACCTTTTAGCCGTAATGTTACGGAATGATTTTCTTCCAATAGTTTTACTACTTCTGGAAGAAACAATGCATTGGCAAATTGTTTTTCTGTCATTTTGATATTGCTTTGTGGCATACTCGTGCTGCGTCTTCGTTGGGAAGACAATTTAAGAGGTAAATTCCGGTTGTTTCAACCACTTTAGTAACATTATTACATATAGCATTGAAAATTGCCGAGTCCCATTTCATTGATGAACATGAAGGAAGAACAGATGCAAATGCTTCAATAGGGGAGAGTTTCTGAACTGAATTGTTTTCTGCACGGTTAATCCTGGTTAATGCTCCTAATGGAGCTTTCACCTGTCTATAGCAAGGTGTCTTTCCACTCCAAGGACTTCCATAAATATATGGTTGTCCATCAATGATACGAATGATAGGATTGTCGTCATTCATTAGGTCGCAATTAGGTATATATCGAAGCCACATGCTTACTTGTGTACTCTTACCTGTTCCACTCTTTGCCGTAAACGCATATCCATATCCGTTATGTCTCACAAGAGAAGCATGTATTAACAGTGTTTGACGCAAGCTACCTGCAAATGCAAAAATCAGCATTAGTGCATTGTTTAATCCAAAACAGCGCATGTTGTAATTACCATTTAAAGCACACTTGCATAATGTAAATTCTTTATTTGCCTGTAGTAGACAACAATCGGCTCCATTAATGTTTTTGATAATAAATTGATATCCACCATCAGGGAACCTGTCCACAATCGTATTGCCATTGCCTGTGTCGAAATCTCTAATACGCTCTTTACCTTCTTTGGAACGAGGTTTTAATTGGTCGTCTACAATGAGTTGAAAAAACAAGTCTTCGCTGGTTCTGTCTTGACGAAATGGTTCAAAAGAAGGAAGAAGGCTCATAGTGTTTATATGAGACTCTTCAAAAATGATTCTGACGTTAAAGTCAGCTATCTTGAAATCGTTTATATCCATTTATGTATATTTGTCTTCTGCAAATGGAAGATAATCATATAGATGGGGAATGATAAGAATTCTATTTATCCTTGCTCTTCTTTTTCTTTTTGTCTTCAACCTGTTGATCCATATCTTCATCTGATATTTCAATCATAGGAGATAATCTTTCAAATGAAAATTCGTTTTTAGTTAATATCTTCACTATATAATCATTTGTTTTTTTCTTGTTGGTTTTTGTATATAGATCTTTCATTTCCATATACTTTTTCTCAATGTCTTTCCTGTTATAAGCATACGAAGTAATGCATGTGCGATTAGGCTCGCCTTTGCCTGTGAAATAATCTCGCAATTGATTGGAATAATCTTTTCTGTTTTGTAGGAAATCGCTTTTTTCCTCAATCATTACACTATCTATCTCTTGTATTTCTGTAAAGTAAACAACAGAATCTGTAAAAGATGCAGAGAATCCGAAAAGATACACTTTTGGGGCAATTCTGTCTTTTGCAAAGGCTCCAATTACATTAACCAACAAGATTATCGTGAAAACAATTATACCTTTTCTTTTCATTTCGTTTCAATATTAATCCATTTGTAATTATCCTAAATATGTCTTTAACAGACGGCTTTTGGTATTATGACGCAACCGACGGATAGCCTTCTCCTTAATCTGACGCACTCTTTCCCTTGTAAGTCCGTATTTCTCACCAATTTCCTCGAGTGTCATTTCTGGTTGATTTATACCAAAGAAAGCTTCAATAATATTTTTTTCTCTCTCATTAAGTGTTTGTAAAGCACGATTTATCTCTTCCCTCAAAGATTCCATAACCAACGTCTTATCCGCCATAGGCGAATCATCATTGATTAAAATGTCAAGCAGACTGTTGTCATCACCATCAGCAAAAGGAGCATCTACACTTACATGCCTTCCATTCACTTTCATGGCATCTTCAATCTTCTCTTGTGGAATGTCTACCTTGTCAGCTATTTCGTCAACACTAGGTCTTCTTTCGTTTTCTTGCTCAAACTTACTGAGAACGCGATTAATTTTATTCACTGAGCCAACCTGATTCAATGGAAGTCTTACGATTCGACTCTGCTCTGCAATCGCCTGGAGAATACTTTGGCGTATCCACCACACTGCATAGCTAATAAATTTAAAGCCACGAGTTTCGTCAAATTTCTCGGCGGCCTTAATAAGTCCCAAATTACCTTCGTTGATTAAGTCAGGAAGGCTCAGTCCTTGGTTTTGGTATTGTTTTGCTACTGAAACCACAAATCTCAAATTAGCTTTGGTAAGCTTCTCCAATGCTTCACGATCGCCTTTGCGTATACGCTGTGCAAGTTCCACTTCTTCCTCAACGGAAAGTAATTCTTCGTGGCCTATTTCTTGCAGATACTTGTCAAGGGAAGCGCTTTCCCGATTAGTAATCGATTTTGTTATTTTCAGTTGTCTCATAGTTTTTTTTGTCTAAGTATCTGCAAAAATACTGGAATTATTTCGTACTAACAAAAAAAATGCCAATTATTTTCGTATAATTGGCATTTTTGTAAAAATCTATCTTTATTAGGTTGTCTTATTCATCTTCTAGTGGAATAGCAAAGAAGTCAACTTTGCCACTTGGATAGAGTCCCTTGATATAGAGCACTGGATTTTTGCTTGTTGAAGCATTCTTGACGATATCCTGAAGTTGGGCAATGGTCTTAATCGGTTGATCGTTCACCGTTAGAATAATGAATTTAGATGGTACACCACGTTTTTTGAATGGTCCATTGTCAACTTTAGTTACCATCAATCCGTAGGTCACGTCATATTGTTCTTTTTCTTCTTTTGTCAGCTCTCGGAAGTTTGCTCCAAGAACATCCAAGTCTGCTTTCTTCACTACTTTTGTGTTACCCTGAGCATTCTTCAAGGTGATGGTTACAGTCTTCTTTGCTTTGTCGCGAAGATATGTAACAACAACCTTTTCGCCAGGACGCTTGCTTGTTACATATTCTTGCAACTCGGACATCTTCGTAAGTGGCTTGTTGTCTATCTGCACAATTACGTCTCCTGGTTTGATGCCGGCTGCAGCTGCAGCTCCATCATCTGGAACTTTGTCAACATACACGCCGTTGACGGTTCCGAAATCGGGAACTTCCTTTTCTTGGGCTTTCAGCACATCAATGTGATTGTTCAAGTCACCACCAACAATACCAATCAATGCACGCTGAACTGTGCCATAAGTCTTCAGGTCACTCACTATTTTATTCATGATAGAAGTTGGAATGGCAAATCCATAACCGGAATAAGATCCTGTTTCTGAATATATCATTGCGTTGATACCAACGAGTTCACCATTTACATTTACCAAAGCGCCACCAGAATTGCCTCGGTTGATAACAGCGTCTGTCTGAATAAAGCTTTGAATAGCATTTTGAGTTCCTTCACCTCCTAACATCTGACGTCCCTTTGCACTTACTATACCAGCTGTAACAGTTGTTCCGATTGAGAAAGGATTGCCGATTGCTAATACCCACTCACCAATTTTCAATTTTTGACTGTCTGCAATAGTGATGGCTGGAAGATTCTTTGAATTGACCTTGATAAGGGCAAGGTCGGTGCTTGGATCTGTACCAATAACCTTTGCGCTGAATTCACGATTGTCTGTCAAAATGACAGTAATCTCATCTACTTCGTCTACGACATGGTTGTTTGTCACTATATATCCATCGTTAGAAATAATCACACCAGAGCCGGAACCTTGTTGCTTTGGAGTTTGTTGCTGAAACTTTCGTGTGCCGCCATTACCACGATTAGGATTACCAAAGAATCCAAAAGGATCACTGAAGAAATCTTCAAATGGATCAACTTGAACCTCACGTGTTATTGTCTTAGAATTTTTCACGACACGTATGGTTACTACGGATGGCAGCGCCTTGTCTGCAGCATAAGTCAGGTCAACAGGCTGACCTGGTACTGCAGGACTACCAGCAGCAACAGGTGCTTTGTTAGCATAAACCTTCACAAAAGAACCAGCTGAAAATGCAATGGCTATGATGCACATTGCATAAACCAAATAGTTTGATACTTTTTTCATATTCATTACTTTAATGTTTAATTGTTATTCCTAATATTCTAATTGTTCGTTTGGTGAATTATATTGTCATTTCACGAAAACTACTTTAACATGAATGATGACCAATTCGAAATCACCTATGCAAAAATAGGAGCAAAAAATGAAAATCTGCCATTTTGTCCAATTGTTTTGTTCTCTTTTAACAATACAATTATGACTATTAAAAGTAATTTACGGCTATGGCTTTTATTTTTACATTCATTTATCATTCCATATTTTATCTGAATTTCAATAATTTTTTTGTATCATAACTTTTCATTATCATTTCTTCTATGAATGTAGTACATTATTAATATTATAAACAAAATGCGAACTATAGAATCCAGTTAGACAATGATTGCCATGATTTGAAAAATAAAAGGTATATTTGATGTTGTTGTTTAAAAATAAAATACTACCTTTGCAGTCTAAAACAGTGTTCCGGTCTGTCGCTGGTTTCACCTGCTTATGAATAAGCATGTTGAAACGAGAGGAAAGTCCGGGCAACGCAGGGCACTCCACTTCCGAAAATAGAAGCTGTCGGTGACGGCAGGTTATGGCAGAAGAGAACGACCGCATCTAATAGATGTAAGGGTGAGAAGGTGGTGTAAGAGACCACCAGCTGATGGGTGATCATCAGGCTGTGCCAACTGGAGGTTGCAAGTTCAAGTATACCGTTGACTGAGGGTTGCCCGCCTGAGTTCTGCATGGTTTTGATGTTGTCTTTTTGATTTCGATTTATCATTGCAGATGCAACGGAGGGTAGAATGCTAGAGACACATGGTGACATGTGTAGTAGATAGATGGCAGACACAGGCTTGCCTGTACAGAACCCGGCTTATAGGAACACTGTTTTTTTATTTCTTTGAATCTTATTTGTTTTGTTTCAAAAATCAGATTTTCAATCTTAAGATTATTCAACCGATATATCTTTCTTCCATTCTTCCAATACAGCTATTTATAATAATGTGAAAAACATAGTGGGCTATTCTTTAAAACAGACTATTTAATTCAATGATTTGACAAACAGCATTTTAATTCAATTATTTATTGAAAATATTGAATAATGCCATAAATAATTGATATAATTCAATAAAAAACTTAAAAAAACAGTTTTTTCTGTGTAAAAATTATTGTAAATAGCTGATTTTTTGTACTTTTGCAAAATAAAATGGGAATAACTGCGGTTATTCACGATGTGTTAATAACAGAAACTGAGACGTATCCTGTTGTGAAGACAGGTAGCGTTGTGGACAGTAAAAACATTGTGACGATGTCTTGTCCAGGTTTCATAAACATGTAAATAATGGATAGAATATTTAAGGTATTATGTTTATGTTTAATTACATTAATGACTATCCCTATCTCAGCCAATGCTGGTAATAAAGGGAACAAGAAATCTTCTAAAGTAAACTGGGAACCCGTTATCAATGCAATTATCCAAGTGGAGAGCGGCGGTCGCAAGAACGCTCAGAACGGAAACCAGTGCGGCGCAATGCAGATAACTCCGATTCTTGTAAAAGAATGCAATCAGATTCTGAAGGAGAGAAAAAGCAAGAAACGATATTCATTGTCAGATCGTTTCAATCTAGCTAAGTCAAAGGAAATGTTTTTGCTGATACAGTCGTATCATAATCCTCAGAATGACATAGAAAAAGCAATACGCTCTTGGAACGGAGGACAAAACTACAGTGTTAGAAGAACGCAACGTTACTTTGAGAAGGTGATGAGTTATCTCTAAAAAATTATTACGTTTATCCGGTTGTCAGCATCTGACAACCGGTTTTTCGTTTGGCATCTGTTTGATATATACGTCTTGTTGAGGGAATGGTATTTCAATGTTGTTTTTATTCAGTTCGTCATATATACACTGCATCACATCGCTTACCGCATAAATCTGCATGATGGCGTCAACCCAACAAAGCAGTTTGAAATTGATGCTACTGTCGCCAAATTCAGTGAAGACCACCTTTACCTTTTTTGAGGCGTCCAAATACGGATGCTTCAGTTTCATTACTGCATTCTCAATAAGAGTAGATACGTCTTTCATATTCGACCCATATGCGACGCCAAAGGGTATTAAAGAAAGAACATAGCCGTGATTCTTTGTTAAATTCTTGTAGTTTTTCGTGAAGAGTTGTGAGTTTGTAAATGCAATTACAGAGCCGTCGATGGCCTCAAGCATCGTGCTAGTATAACTGATGCTTGACACCTTTCCTTTGATACCGTCACATTCTATCCAATCACCGACCTTAATTCTGCCAGCCATAAGGTTAATGCCATAATACAGATTCTCAAGTATATCTTTGGAAGCGAAACCAACACCTGTGGAGAGTCCTCCTGCTATATATCCAAGCCAGGTGCCTCCCACATGAAGAATGCTAAGACAAATAAGCAACCATAAACCCCATATCAGCACTTGAGTAAGATTCTTGCCCATTACCTCACGGGAGCCCACATTTTGAAAATTCTTCTTGCGAAAATGTATGTGCAACAGTTCGAGGCAAATTTTATTAAGATATTTGAAAAGGAAATACAGCGACATAACTTCTATGATGTTGAAGATGCTCAATCGGAAATTGTTCACATCTACAATATATTGTGAGAAGATTTTCCATGTCAGGTCACTCAAGTTAAATACATCTGCAGCCATATAAATGCTTAACGGTATAGACAAGAGCCCCATGATTGGCAGCAAGACTTCGTAGACCAAACGGAAGAACCATGTCTTGGTTACGGGCAGACTGTAAACATGGTGATTTTTGCTATATTTGCTCATCCATACAGTAATACACGTAATAGTGAGAATGCAAGTCAACTGCATAATCCACCATATCAGCAACTGTACACTCATCAACGTGTAACCTATCCAAGAACAAATAGTGCTTGCCACGAAGATGGCCAATGATATATATGTATAGAACATGTCGCTCTTTGGGACGTTCCTATGATGTTTATGAATAATATATCCCTGCCATATTGCACATATCAGAAGAACTGGTGGAAAAATCAAATTCACCAAATCGTTAGGAATCAAAATGATACGGAATGAAATAACAATGAATCCCATCACGATAAGCGGAGAGTAGATTCGGAATGCACTTTTAATTTGGTCACCGTCAACCCTTAACAATAGCGATATAAGAATAACGCCAAGCAACCATGCGTATTCCACAAGCAAATTGCTGGCCATAATAAGGAAGTTTTGTTCTACTGTAGCCAGAATAAAGCCTTGGATAATGGCAAATGTGATAGTTGTGGCAGCTAAAATAATACAGGTTCTTTTTTTCAAAAATGCTTCAGTACGGAATTTCTTTGGAACAAGATAACGTATGGCAAGCGTGTTAAGCAAGATGGCAATAAATCCATAAAAAACAATGGCAAGAAATAATCCGAATATCATTCTTGGATCCCATTGGGAACTGAACCGTTTTATAGGCTTGTACTTATCGCTTACGATTTCTGCTGTAGAACTAAGATGTCTGCGAAGGGAGGAGATGATCATGAAATAGTTATCACCACCATTTTTAAATATGTTGTCTTGTATTTCCCCATATCGTTTGTTGGCATAATCATTCAGTCCCTTTAACCTCAATTCTGTCATGTCATAAAACCTCACATAATCCTGCAAGGTGATTTTGTTCTCTGTCAATGTACGGCGAATATTCACAGCAAGAGTCAAACAGACATTCCTATCTATTTTCGCTTTTTCGTCAAGAGTCATTAAAGGCATTTTTTGAAGAGAAGCAATCAGACTGTCATATCTCGCAATCTCTATATTCATTTTATCAATGAAAGTGCGGAATGGCAATGTCTTATTCTTGAATTCATGAAACTGATTGGTTGCCTCATGACATGCGTAAGTCAAATCAAATACATAGTCTGGACGTTGTGAATACAGCATGAGTGAATTCTGATTACTTCTTCTGATAGCGTCCATTAAATTATTTCTAATGCGTTCATTTTGAGTATTGATAGACAACACTCTTCTTTCTTGGTCGTCATGCACATTAGTGAGTTCGGTTCTGAGAATGGAAAGAGTTTGTCCCAAATCTTTTTCCTTCAGCACAGCTTGCGCATTCATTACGAAAAATATAGAAATAATAAGCAGTATTTTTCTCATTATCTGACATTTTTTAATTTATTATGATGCAAAAGTACGTAATTTCCATTCAATTTGATTATATTTGCGTTGTTTTTTATAAAAGGTTAATTAAAATGTTGATAATCGCAGATTCTGGCAGTACAAAAACCTCTTGGGCATTTGTGGAAAATGGTCAACTAATATATAATGTTAAGACGAGTGGTTTAAATCCAGTCCTAATGAATAAAGATGACATCATCGATGTCTTAAAGAGCATATCCATTCACAACAACCATCCCGTTCAATCCATACGATTTTATGGAGCAGGATGTAGAGAGCCTTGGAGCACGAAAGTGCGTTTGGCGCTGGAAGAAGTGTTCCATCCATCTGGAACCATAGAAGTGGAAAGCGATTTGTTGGGTGCTGCCCGTTCTTTGTTTGGCAACAAACAAGGCATTGCATGTATTCTTGGAACAGGTTCTAATTCATGCCTTTACAATGGTCATGAGATTATATCCAACGTGCCACCTATGGGGTATATTCTTGGTGACGAAGGGAGTGGTGCCGCGTTAGGAAAACTGTTTATCAATGCATTATATAAGGGTATACTACCGGAAAGCATGCGTGACGACTATCTTACATGGGCCTCTCTTAACTACTCACAATTGATTAGTCGTGTCTATCACGAACCCAATGCCAATCGCTTCCTTGCCTCCACATCTCTCTATATATCTAATCATCTTGAGTGTGAACCCTTACGACGAATTGTAAAAGACAATTTCCGTAACTTTTTCCATTTCCAACTGAATAATTATCATCGAAAAGACCTTCATGTAGGAATTGTAGGAAGTGTAGGTTTTCACTATCAAGATTTATTAAAAGAGGTGGCATCAACAGAAGGATATGTTATTGATAATATCATAAAAGAGCCTCTTGAAGGTTTGATAGCATACGGATAATAGAAAAAACGTTCAAATATACATCATTTGTTCATAAAGTGTCAAAATGTGACAAATTAGTATCATATTATATATTTTTTAATGCTTATCTTTGCAGCACATAAAATAATTAATATAATATGAATAAGCTGATTGTTATCATTTCGCTGCTGATGTTCTCTTCATCATTCCTTGTTGCTGGAACGAAAGATTCTTTTGTTTCTGTTGATAACGGTCATTTCATTCATAATGGCAAACCCTATTATTTTGTTGGAACAAACTTCTGGTATGGTGCTATTTTAGGCAGTGAAGGCCAGGGTGGGAATCGCCAACGTTTATGCGCAGAATTGGACTCTTTGAAATCCATCGGTATCGACAACCTGCGTATTCTTGTTGGAAGTGATGGGGAACGTGGAGTTAAAACAAAAGTTGAGCCAACACTACAAATCGCTCCTGGTGTATATAATGATACTATTTTTGCAGGGCTTGATTATCTTCTCATGGAAATGGGAAAACGCCAAATGGTTGCAGTTCTCTATCTGAACAACTCTTGGGAATGGAGTGGGGGATATGGATTCTATTTGGAGCATGCTGGCGAAGGCATTTATCCCCGACCCAATGAAGATGGGTATCCTGCATTCATGAATTTTGTAAGTAGGTTTGCAAACAACAAAACTGCTCACCAACTATTTTACCAATATGTGAAAGATGTCATCACTCGGAAAAACAGATATACTGGCAAACCATACACAGAAGACCCTGCCATCATGTCATGGGAGATTGGAAACGAGCCCCGTTCATTTAGCGATGAAGGCAAACAACCTTTTGCCCAATGGCTGGCAGAAACGTCTGCACTCATACGCTCTCTCGACAAAAACCATCTCATATCGATTGGTTCAGAAGGCAAATGGGGTTGTGAAGGAGACATGCAATTGTATGAGCAGATATGTTCTGACAAGAATATCGATTACATGAATCTCCACTTGTGGCCATACAATTGGAGTTGGGTGCGCGAGCGTACCTTGAAGAAAAACCTTCCTTTGGCTTGCAAGAATGCAAAAGAGTATATCGATGAACATCTGGTGGTGTCAGAAAAACTGAACAAACCTTTGGTAATGGAAGAGTTCGGTTTCCCCCGTGATGGATTCTCCTTCTCATTGGAAAGCTCAACGAATGTACGTGACGAGTTTTATAGATATGTATTCTCTTTAGTTGCAGACAATGCACTTAAAGGTGGGAACTTCGCAGGATGCAATTTCTGGGGATGGGGTGGAATGGCTGATCCTGTTCATGACCAGTGGCAGGTTGGTGATTCATATACTGGCGATCCTGCCCAAGAACAACAAGGGCTCAATTCGGTATTCATTACCGACAAATCCACCCTCCAAGTAATTCGCGAACAGGTTTTGCGTATTCACAGTATGAATTTATATTCAACATATTATAATCATTAAAAAAAATTAGCTTATGAAAAAAACATTTACTCTGATTTGTGCAGTCATGATGACTTGCATAGTTTATTCTGAAACATTTACCCTATGGGAAGGAGAAAAAACAATGGATTCTTCTTGGCCTGGGATTAGTATTTCTGTTAGTGATATTAACAATAACTCTCCCAAAGCTAATGACAGGCTCATTGTTACAGTATCAAAAGCAGACAATTCCATCAATCCCGATTGGCAATGGGGGCCTCAGGTGTTTATCAAACTCGATTGGCAAGATTTTCTTACTGCTAAGAGTGTTGCTGATGGTGCTACAAATCAAGAGATAGCCTTTGATCTGACAGCTGAGAATATTGAAAAAATGGCCACTGCTAATGAAATTAATATTCAAGGAATGAACGTAGTTGTTGTAAAATGTGTATTGGAAATCAACAACTCTTCCACATCCTCATCATCCATATGGGAAGGTGAGTGTAATTTCGGAAGTTGGGCAAATGGATTTAAAATTGATGCAGCAAAGTTCGGAGATGCTTCCGAAGGTGACCGAGTGCAGTTTGTGTATACCACCACTAAAAACGAAAGCGAGGATTGGTATCAGTTCAAGACCATTTTTGACGGAACCGATGAAACCCTGTCAAGCAACAGTAGCGATCTTAACGATTATGGATGTGCCTCCGTTGCTTATGGTACCACATCTTATTCCATTAAATTGAATGCTGCCGACATAGAGAAACTGAAGACAACAGGCATGTATATTAATGGTAAAGATATTGTTGTTACTCAAGTAAATCTCATTAAGGTTTCTACAGCAATTAAGAGTGTGAAATTGGAAAACCAGGATGAGTCTTACTACAATCTCAATGGCATTCGTGTTACTTCGCCAAAGAAAGGTGTGTTTATACACAATGGCAAAAAAGTAGTATTGAAATGACATTTACATAATTATTTATTCATAAATTAATTATTGGTTAGCTCAAGTTTTTGCCCTGCTCATGCAGGGCTTTTTTTATTGTTTCAATAAATAAATAATTATTGATTGAAATGAAATAGTGAGGAAACACGAAATAATTGGATAATGTAATGATAAATGCAGACTTTTGTTTTTGTTAACATACATTTTAATTAAAGTATTAACAAAAGACAAAATAGTATTAATAAATGCGGTTCGTTTTTACTATCTTTGCAGAAAATAAAAAGCAATCTATTTTCTTACTGTTTTATATGAAGAAAAATCTGTTCATTTTGTTTGTGTTTGCCTTATTGACATTTGTCAACGGCAATGCACAGATTAGGGGAAATCATATCAATGTTGTAGTAACTCCAGACCACAAGGATTGGAACTATCAAGTAGGAGAGAAATGCACATTTACAGTAAATGTATTAAAATCAGGTACCTTGCTTGACAATGTCAATATCGATTATGAAGCAGGCCCAGAGATGTATCCTGATGTCAAGAAAAGCAACATCTTGCTAAAAGATGGAAAGATGACTTTTAGCGGTTCTATGAAAAAGGCTGGTTTCTATCGTCTGAAAGTTACTGCTCATGTAGGTGGAAAGGACTATCAGGGTTGGTGTACAGCTGCATTCAGTCCGGAAAAGTTGAAACCCACAACTGTCGACCCTCAAGATTTTGACCAGTTTTGGAGCAAAGCATTGGAAGAGGCGCGTTGGACTTCACTTGAGCCCACATGCGAACTTTTACCAGAACGCTGTACAAAAGATGTGAATGTTTATCAGGTTAGCTTCCAGAATATCCGCTGGGGAAGTCGCACCTATGGGATTCTTTGCATGCCGGTTAAACCTGGCAAATATCCAGCACTGTTGCGAGTTCCTGGAGCTGGCATTCGTCCATATGAAGGAGACAAGTGGACTGCATCAAAAGGTTGCATAACATTAGAAATTGGCATTCACGGAATACCTGTCACAATGACACAAGACTATTATGACAAATTGATGCAAGGCGCGTTGAATTGCTATTGGGATTTCAATATCAACGACCGTGATAAGAACTACTATAAACGAGTATTCGTTGGTGCCATCAGGGCTATTGATTATATCGCCACATTACCCCAATGGAATGGAGAGAAACTGGGTGTAACCGGTAGCAGCCAAGGTGGGATGTTGTCGCTTGTCTGTGCTGCATTGGACAAAAGAGTGACATGCTATGGCGCTGTCCATGCTGCCATGTGCGACCATACGGCATCACTGCAAAAAGTGGCATGCGGATGGCCCCATTATTTCTACGGCAAGCAGGCCGATGCCAAGGAAGTTGAAATGTCCAGGTATTATGATGGTGTTAATTTTGCCAGAAGAATAACATGCCCTGGATGGTTCTCCTTTGGATATAATGATGATGTGGTGCCACCGACAACTGCTTACGCCACATACAATTCAGTGAAAGCACCGAAGGAGCTACATGTCTACCAGCAGACTGCACATTTCTGGTACCAAGAACAATGGGACGAATGGAACAATTGGTTATACAAACAACTCGGAATTGAATGATTCACTCAAGCAATAATTAACAATCAACAATTATATTAACTCAAAACTTATATAATTATGCAGAATGATTATCAAAAAAGAATAGAGTTACTGAAAGTTCATCATGAAGAACTACTCTCTAAGAAAAACATACCACTAGAATGGGGTAACGGCATTTATGAGAAATACGCCAATCCTATTCTTACCGCAGAACATACTCCATTAGAGTGGCGATATGATTTCAATGAGAAAGACAATCCATATCTGATGCAACGCATCATGATGAATGCCACCCTTAATTCGGGTGCCATCAAGTGGCAGGGAAAGTATGTTTTGGTAGTGCGTGTAGAGGGAGCCGACCGCAAAAGTTTCTTTGCTGTTGCCGAAAGTCCTAATGGCATTGACAATTTCCGCTTTTGGGATGAACCCATTACAATGCCCGACGACACTGTCCCCGCTACAAATATTTATGATATGCGCCTCACCGCCCATGAGGATGGATGGATTTATGGAGTGTTCTGTGCCGAACGCCACGATGACTCCCAACCAGGCGACCTTTCTGCGGCAACAGCAACAGCCGGCATTGCACGTACAAAAGATTTGAAGACATGGGAACGTCTCCCCGACTTGAAAACAAAGAGTCAGCAGCGCAATGTTGTGCTCCATCCCGAATTTGTCGATGGAAAGTATGCTTTCTACACCCGTCCACAGGATGGTTTTATTGATACAGGTTCTGGCGGAGGCATTGGATGGGCGCTTGTTGACGACATTACTCACGCCGAGGTAAAGGAAGAAACAATTATTTATGCTCGTCATTATCACACCATTACCGAGGTGAAGAATGGTGAAGGACCTCATCCTATCAAGACACCAGAAGGATGGCTTCACTTAGCCCATGGCGTACGTGCAACAGCCGATGGCCTCCGCTATGTGTTGTATATGTATATGACAGCTCTCGACGATCCTACACGTGTGATTGCCCGTCCCGGTGGGTTCTTCCTTGTACCTGAGGGCTATGAGTATTTAGGTGACGTGATGAATGTGGCTTTTGCCAATGGATGGATTGCAGACGAGGATGGCCGCGTGTTCATATACTATGCTTCAGCAGACACCCGGATGCATGTGGCCACGTCTACCATTGACCGCCTTATTGATTATTGCAAGCATACCCCAGAAGACGGTTATTATACTGCAGCATCTGTTGAAACCATCAAGAAATTGATTCAAAAAAACCGTACACAATAAAATTAAGACTTATCGGTTATTACAAATAAATAATAACATGTCTAAGACGATATAATCATAGACAATTCTCATGACGAGACAGTTGTTATTTGCCAACCATGAATGATTAGCTAAAAAAACAATTATAATTATGGCAACATTAAAAGAGAAAATCGGCTATGCGCTCGGTGATGCAGCAGCCGGTGGTATAACATGGAAGGTGATGTCCATTGCATTTCCCTTGTTCTTTACCAATGTGTTCGGACTTACTGTAGCTGACACTGCAACCTTGATGCTGGTTGCACGTATGTTCGATGTTGTAACAGACCCGTTGATGGGTTCGCTGGCCGACAGAACACAAAGCCGATGGGGAACCTACCGCCCGTGGCTTATCTTTGGTGCCGTGCCTTTAGGACTGATTTTCGCCTTGTTGCTTTATACGCCCGACTTTGGCCCTGTAGGAAAACGAATTTATGCCTACACCCTATATCTGCTCATGATGGCCGTCTATACTGCTGTCAATGTGCCATACGGTTCGCTGCTTGGTGTAATGACAGCAGACGACAACGAGAAGAACCAGTTCTCATCGTTCCGCATGGTGGGAGCCTATGCCATGGGATTCATTACGCTCTTGTCATTCCCCTATTTGCAGAAAATGGTTGGTGGTACACCAGCTCATCAATATGCAGTGCTGGGCGCTTGCCTTGGTGCTGTGGCGACCTTGATGACATTGGCTTGCGGTTTGCTCACCAAGGAACGCTTAAAACCAGTTCGTGCAGAGAAATTCTCCTTCAAGCCTTTTGCTGACTTGTTTAAGAACAAACCATGGATCTATCTCACGCTTATTGGAATTTGCACCAATTTCTTTAACGGATTCCGATATGCTGTGGCTGGTTATTTGATGGAATATTGCCTCCATGGCGATGTCACCGTAAGCGGACTTATCATCAACTACACTGTTTTCATGACCTTTGGTGAAGTGACATGTATGGTCTTCGGCGGCCTCTCGCCCAAGTTCACACAATGGATGGGCTCCAAGCGCAAGGCATTTGCCGTCGCCGCCATCATCTGCGGAATATTCTCTATTGCCTTCTTCTTCGTTCCGATGGATCCATCCTACATCTGGCTTCTTATTGCCATCGTGGTGCTTACTTCGGTTGGAGTAGGCCTTTATTCACCTCTTCTATGGTCCATGTATGCAGATGTGGCCGACTGGGCAACAGAGAAGAACGGAACCTCCTCTACAGGACTTATCTTCTCCTCGGGAACCATGGCTCAGAAGTTTGGCACAGCCATTTCCGGTTCGCTTGTCGCATTGCTGTTAGGTATTGCAGGATTCTATTCTGGCACCGACGCCAACGGGCAGACAGTGGTACAGATTACCGACATGGAGTCGGTACGTTCCATGACATGGGCTCTATTCTCCATCTTCCCCGCTATTATCATTGCTATTATGCTATGGCTACTCTATAAGTATCCCATCAAGAAATAATTCATGAAGAAAACTATCAAAGTGCTCAAGGCCGAGGTGGCCGACGTGCTCCAAAACAACATTCTCAACTTTTGGCTCGACAAGATGCAAGACAATGAGAATGGTGGTTTCTATGGCCAAATGACTGGAGAAGGCCAGCTTGTGAAGAATGCAGACAAAGGCGGCATTCTCAATGCACGCATATTGTGGTCGTTTTCTGCTGCCTATCGTGTGCTCCGCAAACCAGAATATTTGGAGGCCGCAACACGTGCAAAGGACTATATCATCGACCATTTTATAGACAGAGAGCATGGCGGTACCTATTGGAGCCTCGACTATCTCGGACAACCACGCGACTCCAAGAAACAGTTCTATGCCATCGGATTCATGATTTATGGTCTTTCGGAGTATGCACGAGCCACTGGCGACCGAGAGGCGCTCGACTATGCCATCCAACTTTACGATTGCATAGAGGAACATTCCTTAGACCAAATCAACAACGGATACATAGAGGCATGCACAAGAGAGTGGGGGGAGATTGCAGACATGCGTCTGTCGGAGCTTGATGCAAATTATCCCAAGTCACAAAACACACATCTGCACATCATTGAGCCCTACACCAACCTATACCGATGCTTGAAAGAAATACAAGAGTCGGAAATCTGCAACTACGTGTCTGTTATAGGCTCTGTAGTGCCAATCGGTATTACCGTACCACAAGAGGTTGTTGACCGTATTGAGGCATCGCTCCGCAACCTGATAGACATTTTCACGAACAAAATACTGAATCCTTCGACACATCACCTCGACCTCTTCTTCGACATGGATTGGACACGAGAAGCCGGACGACTTGAAAGCTACGGTCACGACATAGAATGTTCGTGGCTATTGCATGAGGCGGCTCTTGTGTTAGGTGATGTAAAGGTGCTACGCAAGGTAGAGGAAGTTGTCAAGATGGTGGCCAAAGCAAGTGAGAAAGGACTTAATTCCGATGGTTCGATGGTACACGAAGCCAATCTCGACACGGGTTATATCGACACCGACCGCCATTGGTGGGTGCAGGCAGAGAACGTGGTGGGATGGTTGAACATCTATCAGCATTTCGGTGAAGAGTCTGCATTGCAAAAAGCACTGCATTGCTGGCAGTATATCAAGGACAATCTCATCGACTACGAAGGTGGTGAATGGTGGTGGAGCCGTAACCCCAACGGAGAGATAAACTGCAAAGATGACAAGGCCGGATTCTGGAAATGCCCTTATCACAACAGCCGTATGTGTTTGGAAATCATAGAACGCTTTTAACCCTTGTCCACCATTCTGATTCCATTTATTTCCTTTTGCCGGAGCATTGGATAATCTTCGCATGACATGCGAAGGATGTTTTCAATTTGTACATGTTATTTGTACAAGCCGTACATGTTATTTGTACAAGCCGTACATCTTATATGTACAAGCCGTACATCTTATATGTACAACTTGTACATGTTACTTGTACAAACTGCATAAATACACTCTCTGCTTTTTATAGATACCTCAAGTGAAACGAAAGCTATATTTTGTTGAAAAATATAAAGGATAATTAGAGCATTAGTTCTTGTCTCACAAGATAAGATGAAATAGTTGACGAAGGTGAGAAATATGAACGTGAAACAACAAAAAAGCAACGCCTTGTCTGTGTTAATATAGACAAGGCGTTGCTGGTTATAAAAATATAGAACGGGTTTCAAAACCACGGTTTCTCAGAATCTTTTGCTTTGAATTTTCCTTACTTCACGGAATTGTGACCAAGGACTTTTTGGATCGGCTCGATAGGGCGTTTCGTTCGGTACGTAAAGTGTGCCATCCATGATAAATGATTTAGGGAAACTGTCTTTTTTGATTTTGCAAGGCGTTCCACTTTTCATGATAACAGTTGTCAAAGAAGAACAACCATTGAATGCATCGCTTCCAATTTCTTTTACACTATTGGGTATCTCCAAATGCTTTATTGAAGTACAATCACGGAAAGCATTACCGGAAATGCTCCGAATGCTACTCGGTATGGTAATATGCTCGATGTTGCTGCAATTGCGGAACAATCCCGAAGAAATAGAATGCATACTGTTTGGTATATTCACAATGCGCAGATTGGAACAATTCTCAAACACGGTTGAGCCCATCTCCTTGATACCATTGGGAATATAAAGAGAGTCGATGTTTGCACAATTCTTAAAAGCATCGCGGCTAATCGATTTGATGCTGGAAGAAATTTTCACATCCTCCAAACTTGTGCAACCCTCGAAAAGGCCATTTGCAATATTGCTCATGCTTGTGGTGAACACAAATGATTTAAGAGACGAACAATTTTTGAAACAATCACTTCCAATCGTTTTCACACCATTTGGAATGGAAATCTCCTCCAACGAAGAGCAATCCTCGAAAGCACTTCCATTAATACGCTCTAACGAGTTGGGCAGGTCGACATACTTAAGATTGCTACAACCGAAGAAAGTGTTTGCTGGCAAGGTTTTGATACCATTAGGAACAACAATTTTCTCAAGAGCAGTGCATTTCTTGAAAACGCCAGAACCCATGTCTTTGATTCCGTCGTGCAATACCACCTCTTGAAGGCTGGAGCACTCAGCAAACAATCCGCTGGCCAGTTCTGTTACACTTTTGGGAATGGTGATGCTCTCAATGCCTGTGCAACTGTCAAATGCGTTTGCTCCGATTTTTGAAACCGTGGTGGGAATGCTTACGGAAATGAGGGTAGGGCAGTCCTTGAAAGCTCCGCCGTCGATAGCTTCCACATAATAGGTAACGCTGTCTTCGGTGAACTTCTCGGGAATGACCAAATCGCCGGTGTAAAGGTTCTTGCCAGCTACTACTCGGGCCTTATTGTTTTTAACGTCCAAAACATAGTTGATGCCATCTACATTAACCTTGGTAGACTTCTTTTTAGACGGTGCTCCTGTTACAGGTATAATTGTCATTGCCAGGAGAAACGACAGTACTATTTTTGATGTTTTCATGAATTATAATCTCTCCTTATTTTTAGTAAAATAAAAAAGTTTTGGCAAAAATAATCAAAAAAGCGGAAATCTCCAATAATTTACGAAATAAAATAATATTGTTTGCAATTTAATTTGTACCTTTGCACCACTTAACGATGAAGATACGCTAACGATATCATTAATAATTACACAATTATATGTATTTTACTTTGTTTATTACCGTTATTTTAACGGCCATTACTTTAGTGGTGGCAGCTTACTTGATTGCTAAGCTGATAGGTCCCCGCTCATACAACAAGGTGAAAGGCGAGCCCTATGAGTGTGGCATCCCCACTCATGGCACATCCTGGCTACCTGTTAGTGTGGGATTCTACCTGTTTGCCATCCTTTTCCTCATGTTCGATGTGGAAACAGTGTTTCTCTATCCATGGGCAGTGGTTGTTAAAGAGTTCGGTGCTATGGCAATTGTCAGCATCGGATTCTTCTTGTTGGTACTTGTTTTTGGCTTGGCTTACGCTTGGCGGAAAGGAGCTTTGGAATGGAAATGAAACCAAAAATCAAGAGCATCCCTTACGAGGAGTGGAACGACAATTCCTCTTTGGAGAAGCTTGTTGACGAACTCCATGAAGGTGGTGTGAACGTTGTGACAGGCTCTTTGGACAAGCTTATCAACTGGGGCAGGGCCAATTCTTTGTGGTCGCTTACATTTGCCACTTCTTGCTGTGGCATCGAGTTCATGGCATGCGGTTGTTCTCGCTATGATTTTGCCCGTTTCGGCTTTGAGGTGACGCGAAATTCTCCACGACAAGCCGACTTGATTATGTGCGCCGGCACTATTACACACAAGATGGCACCTGCTTTGAAACGTCTTTATGACGAGATGGCAGAGCCAAAGTATGTCATTGCCGTTGGTGGATGTGCCATTTCTGGCGGACCTTTCAAGTCAAGCTATCATGTAGTGAAAGGAATTGAGGAAATTGTTCCGGTAGATGTGTTCATCCCAGGCTGCCCTCCACGTCCAGAAGCAATCATGTATGGTATGATGCAGTTGCAACGTAAAGTGAAAATAGAGAAGTTCTTTGGTGGTGCCAACCACAAGCAGTCTAAGGCAGAGCGCGAACTGGGTGTCTCAAACGAGGAACTGACCGCTCGCAAACTTGGCGACCATCGTCGTGAAACCATCGTGGTAACCGATGTGCCCGAGGATTTTGTTAAAGAACTTCATGCAAAGAAGGAGGAAACCGTATGAAATTAGAGAATCTTGTTTTTGATTTCGATAAGTTCGCCTCTGAGATGGCAGCTTTGAAAGAGAATAAGCACTTTGACTACCTAGTGACAATTGTTGGTGAGGATTTCGGAGCCGAAGAAGGTCTGGGATGTATCTATATTCTTGAAAACACGCAGACACATGAGCGTTGTTCCGTGAAGATGTTGGCGCGTACACAGATATGTGGCGACGGCATTGCTTCGAATGGCACAGGCGACACAGACGGCCAGTTGATTCCCTATATTCCTACAGTCTCAAAGATATGGCGTGTTGCTGATTTGCTTGAGCGTGAGGTTTACGACTTCTTTGGCATCGTGTTCCTAGGACATCCCGACATGCGTCGTCTTTTCCTGCGTTCCGATTTCAAGGGATTCCCCTTCCGAAAGGATTGGAAATTTGACGATTCATATTCGCTCGTAGACGATGAGGAACCAAACTATGGTATGGAATATTGGCTTGACAAAGACGGCAACCTTCAATCCAAGCGTAACCGCCTGTTCACCGACGATGAGTATGTCATCAATATTGGCCCTCAGCACCCATCAACCCACGGAGTGCTTCGACTCCAAACTGTGCTTGACGGTGAAACCGTAAAACGTGTATATCCTCATTTGGGATATATCCACCGCGGTATTGAAAAGATGTGTGAGAGCTACACATATCCTCAGACACTAGCTTTAACCGACCGACTTAACTATCTGAGTGCCATGATGCACCGCCATGCATTGGTAGGTGTCATTGAAGAGGCCATGGGCGTTGAGCTGACAGACCGAATCAAATACATCCGTACCATTATGGACGAATTACAGCGTATCGATTCGCACTTGCTTTATGTTGGCTGCTGTGCTCAAGATATGGGTGCACTTACGGCATTCCTTTATTCTATGCGCGACCGCGAACACGTTCTCAATTGTATGGAAGAGACAACGGGCGGCCGACTTATTCAGAACTATTATAGGATTGGTGGGCTCCAAGACGATATCGATCCAAACTTCGTGAAGAATGTGAAAGATCTCGTCAGATATCTGAAGCCAATCATTCAGGAATACGTTGATGTGTTTGGAGACAACATTATCACGCACAAACGTTTCGAGAAAGTAGGTGTGATGTCAATGGAAGACTGTATTTCGTATGCTGTGACTGGACCTGCCGGCCGTGCTTCCGGTTGGAAGAACGATGTGCGAAAGAATCATCCGTACGACATGTACGACAAAGTGGAGTGGGAGCAGGTTGTCATGACAGGCTGCGACACGATGGACCGCTATACATGCCACATTCAGGAAATGTATCAAAGCCTTGCCATTATTGAGCAGCTTATCGATAATATTCCCGAAGGTGAATTCTATGTAAAGCAGAAACCAATCATCAAAGTTCCCGAAGGACAGTGGTATTACTCTGTTGAAGGGGCAAGCGGTGAGTTTGGCGTTTATCTCGATTCTCACGGAGACAAAAGTCCGTATCGCTTGAAGATGCGCCCGATGGGTCTCTCTCTTACTGGTGCACTCGACCCAATGCTTCGCGGTCAGAAGATTGCCGACCTGGTTGCTACCGGTGCAGCTATTGACTTTGTTATTCCTGATATCGACAGATAATATATAGATGGTAAGATGAAAAGAAATGAGCGCATTGCTGTTGACAGAATGCAGAAGGCTCAATCTTTGATTCTCGTTATTTTTAAGTAAACAACATTATGTTTGATTTTTCTATAATAACACAATGGTTCGACACTCTCCTGCGTCAGACACTGGGACTGGGAGATTTTTGGTCGATATTGATTGAATGTGTGTTGGTCGGCGTAGGCATCTTGTTAGGCTATGCTTTGTTGGCCATCGTGCTGATATTCATGGAGCGTAAGGTTTGTGCCTACTTCCAGTGCCGTTTAGGCCCGATGCGAGTAGGTTACTGGGGATTGCTCCAAGTATTTGCCGATGTGTTCAAAATGCTCATCAAAGAGATATTTTTCGTAGACAAAGCCGACAAGTTCCTCTATGCAGTTGCACCAATTCTTGTGATAATAGGTTCTGTTGGCGCCTTCTCATTCCTACCATGGAACAATGGAGCCACCATCCTTGACTTCAATGTTGGCGTGTTCTTGCTAACGGCCATATCTTCTATTGGCGTTGTAGGCATCTTCCTTGCCGGTTGGGGCTCAAACAACAAATACTCTGTTGTTTCTGCCATGCGCGGCGCCGTACAGATGATTTCTTATGAAATGTCTTTGTGCCTTTGCCTGATTACCGCAGTCATCCTGACTGGCACCATGCAAATGTCTGGCATTGTGGAAGCACAGACGGGCCCATGGAAATGGCTTATTTTCCAAGGACACGTTCCTGCTATTATAGCATTCCTCGTATTCCTCGTTGCTGGAAACGCTGAAGCCAACCGTGGTCCGTTTGACATGGCAGAAGCAGAGAGCGAGTTGACAGCCGGTCACCATACAGAGTATTCTGGAATGGGCTTCGGTTTCTTCTATCTTGCAGAATTCCTCAATCTGTTTATTATTGCCGGTATAGCAGCCACGGTATTTCTTGGCGGTTGGGCTCCAGTAAACATTGGAATAGAAGCTTTTGACAATGTCATGAACTATATTCCCGGCATTGTTTGGTTCCTGGGCAAGGCTTTCTTCCTTGTGTGGATTCTGATGTGGATTAAATGGACATTCCCACGTTTGCGTATTGACCAAATTCTGAAACTGGAATGGAAATATCTGATGCCATTAGCACTTCTGAATCTTGTTGTGATGACAGTTGTTGTGGCATTGGGACTATATATTAAATAATGTATAAGGAAATGTTATCAAGAATTTCTTGATTATATAATATGGAAGATAATAAAACATATTTTGGTGAAATTGGTCATGGTCTCAAGACACTCGCCACTGGAATGAAGATTACTTGGAAAGAATATTTCAAGGATTTCTTCACAAACAAATCCACTGAGCAGTATCCAGAGAACCGTAAGACCACTTTGCACGTGTCCAAACGTCATCGTGGGCGTTTGGTTTTCAAACGTACAGAAGACGGCTCATATAAGTGCACGGCCTGTACATTATGTGAAAAAACTTGTCCAAATGGTACAATAAAAATTCTTTCTCACATGCAGGAAGATCCTGAGACAGGAAAGAAGAAAAAAGTACTTGATGATTATCAGTACGATTTGGGCGATTGTATGTTCTGCCAGCTTTGCACGAATGCTTGCAATTTTGATGCTATCGAATTTACGAACGATTTTGAGAATGCAGTGTTTGACCGCAATAAGCTTGTACTTCATCTTGACAAGGAGGTTTATAAGGGTGGCTCACTACCAGAATTAATCAACGGCGGTGCTCCTTATGAAATTGGAAAGTTTAACACTAAAACCAAATAAAAAGCAGTATTATGGCCAATTTAATAGTTTTTGCAATACTCGCTGTCGTCATTTTAGGTTCTGCCATTATGTGTGTGACGACAAAGCGAATTATGCGGGCAGCCACATACCTGTTGTTCGTGTTGTTTGGTATAGCAGGCATATATTTCCTGCTAGATTATACATTCCTTGGTGCAGCCCAGATTAGTGTGTATGCAGGAGGTGTGACAATGGTGTATATCTTTGCTATACAGCTGGTCAACAAGCGTACTTTGCAAGGTCTTGTTGAGAGAATGAAGGGAAGCCGTGTGATATATGGTGTTCTTCTCACCTTGATAGGTTTTGCAACTGTTGTAGTTGTATTTTTGAAGAATCAATTTATCGATATATTTGCCAATATGCCAGACCAGGAAGTGTCGATGAATGTTGTCGGCAATTCTCTGCTCAGTGCCGACAGGAACGGTTATGTTCTCCCATTCGAGTTCATCTCAGTCTTCTTGTTGGCATGCATCATAGGTGGAATCGTTATTTCAAGAAAGGAGTAATAACATGGTACCAGTAGAATGTTTCTTTGTGCTCAGTGCACTATTGTTTTTCATTGGTGTGTTTGGTTTTATCACACGTCGCAATCTGATAGCCATGCTCATCTCCACTGAATTGATTCTGAATGCGGTCGACATCAACTTTGCCGCTTTCAATCGCATACTTTACCCAGGACAACTGGAAGGTTTCTTTTTCACTTTGTTTGCTATAGGTGTGGCTGCTGCAGAAACAGCTGTTGCAATTGCCATCATTATCAATGTCTACCGTAATGTTCATAGTGACAATGTGGACAGCATACAGGAAATGAAAAATTAAAAATTTGAATTGTAATAATTATGGACTATAGTTATGTGTTTTTAATTCTTCTACTTCCGCTACTCTCGTTCATTTGTCTTGGACTGGCGGGTATGAAGATGTCGCACAAGGTTGCTGGTATCATAGGTACCACATCGCTTGCAATTGTAACCATTTTAAGCTATTATACAGCTATTGAATATTTCCTTGTGATAGGTCGTGATGCAACTAGGATGTTCCCTGTCATAACACCATTCAATTTCACATGGCTTGATTTCGGCACTATCAACGGAATGGAGTTGTTGTTCACACTCGGTTTCCGTCTTACTCCGATATCGGTGATGATGCTTATTGTTATATCAACAGTAAGTTTGATGGTTCACATCTATTCTTTTGGGTATATGCATGGTGAGAAGGGATTCCAACGCTACTATGCTTTCTTGAGCCTTTTCTCGATGTCAATGCTTGGATTGGTTGTCGCCACGAATATTTTCCAGATGTATCTTTTCTGGGAATTGGTAGGTGTTAGTTCTTATCTCCTTATCGGATTCTACTATCCTCTTCACGCCGCTGTCGCAGCAAGCAAGAAGGCATTCATCGTTACACGTTTTGCCGATTTGTTCTTCCTGATAGGTATCTTATTCTATAGCTATTACGTAGGATCATTCAGTTTCGACCTTAACGCGATGCCCGAACTTGTGAGCCGACTCGATGGATGCTATTGGATTCTGCCAATGGCTTTATTCCTGATGTTTATCGGTGGTGCCGGTAAGAGTGCCATGTTCCCATTGCACATTTGGTTGCCCGATGCCATGGAAGGTCCTACACCTGTCAGTGCATTGATTCATGCTGCCACAATGGTTGTTGCCGGCGTCTATCAAGTGGCATGCTTGTTCCCCATTTGGGTTGAATACGCACCAGAAACATTACATTGGGTAGCATATATAGCAGCATTCACAGCATTCTATGCAGCCAGTGTAGCATGTGCCCAAAGTGATATCAAGCGTGTGCTAGCATTCTCTACCATTTCACAAATTGGTTTCATGTTGGTGGCATTGGGCGTTTGCCTGCCTGAATCAAAAGAGGTTGCCATGCCACTGACCGAAGAATATGCCGATGTGAATGGTCTTGGCTATATGGCCGGTATGTTCCACCTCTTCACTCATGCCATGTTCAAAGCATGCCTGTTCTTGGGCGCAGGATGCATTATTCATGCAGTACACAGTAATGAGAAAAAATATATGGGCGGTCTGCGTAAATATATGCCAATCACTCATATCACATTCCTCATCTCTTGTCTTGCCATTGCTGGTATCCCTCCATTCAGCGGATTCTTCTCGAAAGATGAAATACTTGTAGCATGCTACAATTTCCATCCGGTAATGGGTGTTATTATGAGTGGCATTGCAATGATGACAGCTTTCTATATGTTCCGTTTGTATTATGCCATCTTCTGGGGCAAGAGCCACTATGAAACAGAGTTGGCAAAATATCAATTGAATCCATCTGCTTGCCATGAGCCTCATGCACCGCACGAAGCTCCATTGACAATGACCATCCCGCTCATCGTACTTTCTGCCATCACTTGCGTATGTGGCTTCATTCCTTTCGGCCAGTTTGTATCTGCCAACGGAGTTGGATTCTCTACACATATCAATTGGGCTGTGGCTGGCACAAGTGTACTGTTGGCTGTTTTGGGCATCTGCCTTGCAACATATATGTATAAAGGTGAGGAAACACCACTTGCAGACAAACTTGCAAAGAAGTATTCACGGCTGCATCGTGCTGCATACAAACGTTTCTACATGGATGAGATTTGGATGTATTTCACTCACAAAATTGTGTTCCGTTTGTTCTCTTATCCCATTGCATGGTTTGACCGTCATATTGTTGACGGAACCTTCAACTTCATGGCATGGGGTGCCAACGAAGCAGGCGAGAGCATTCGTCCATGGCAGAGTGGCGATGTGCGTCAATATGCAGTATGGTTCCTCACAGGAACAGTAGCTTTGTCACTGATTTTACTGGCATTAATTTAAAGGAGGAATAGAACAATGAGTATATTATCATTATTTGTAGTAATCCCTGTTCTGATGCTATTAGGCCTTTGGCTGGCACAGAATCTCAATCAAGTGCGTGGCGTGATGGTTGCCGGTGCGTCATGTTTGCTGGCATTGTCCATCTGGCTCACCATTTATTTTATTCAACAACGTGCTGCCGGCAATCAGGATGTAATGCTTCTTACTTATGCAGCGGACTGGTTTAAGCCACTGAATATCAAGTATTCTGTTGGTGTTGACGGAGTATCTGTCGTGATGTTGCTGCTTTCAAGCATCATAGTCTTCACAGGAACGTTTGCATCATGGCAGCTGAAGCCTCTGACAAAGGAGTATTTCCTTTGGTTTACACTTTTGTCAACAGGCGTTTTCGGCTTTTTCATCTCTGTAGACATGTTCACCATGTTTATGTTCTATGAAGTGGCTCTGATTCCAATGTATTTGTTGATTGGTGTTTGGGGAAGTGGTAACAAGGAGTATGCTGCCATGAAACTTACTCTAATGCTGATGGGTGGATCGGCATTGCTTATTCTCGGCATTTTGGGCATCTATTTCTTCAGCGGTGCCACAACGATGAATGTCAATGAGATTGCTGCTCTGCACAACATTCCTGTACACATTCAGAAGGTGTTCTTCCCATTCATTTTCATTGGTTTTGGTGTTCTTGGAGCTCTCTTCCCGTTCCACACATGGTCACCAGATGGTCATGCCAGTGCCCCGACAGCAGTATCCATGCTTCATGCTGGTGTGTTGATGAAACTTGGAGGTTATGGATGTTTCCGTGTAGCCATGTATCTGTTACCCGATGCAGCACGCGACCTCGCGTGGATATTCCTGATACTTACCACAATCTCGGTTGTCTATGGTGCTTTAAGCGCATGTGTCCAAACAGACTTGAAATATATCAATGCATACAGTTCTGTGTCTCACTGTGGCCTTGTGCTCTTCGCATTATTGATGATGACCAAGACATCTTGCACTGGTGCAATTCTCCAGATGCTCTCTCATGGTCTGATGACAGCTCTGTTCTTTGCACTTATCGGTATGATCTATGGTAGAGCCCATACCCGTGATATACGCTATTTGGGAGGACTTATGAAGATAATGCCTTTCCTCGCAGTAGGTTATGTTATCGCAGGTCTTGCCAATCTAGGTCTTCCTGGATTCTCTGGATTTATAGCCGAGATGACCATCTTTGTAGGTTCGTTTGCCAATGCAGACACGTTCCATCGCGCATGCACCATCATCGCCTGCTGCTCTATCGTTGTTACAGCTGTCTATATTTTGCGTACCGTTGGATTCATTCTCTTCGGCGATGTGAAATATCCGCATTGCGATACTGTTAAACTGACTGATGCCACATGGGATGAGCGAGTCGCTGTAATATGTCTTATTGCATGTGTTGCTGGCCTTGGCTGCTTCCCATTGTGGGCAAGTCGTGTCATCGAGAACGGTGTGTCTTCCATCCTTGGCAACATCTTGATAGCAGGTATGTAAAGTTTCATCTATAATAAATAAAAGTATTTGAAATGAATTACGGACAATTTCTAAATATGATTCCAGAAGCCACTTTGATGGCTATACTGGTAATTGCTTTTATTGCCGACTTTGCCTCTTCCAAATCTGTAGAGCGTAAATGGTTCAATCCGCTGATGAGTATATTGCTACTCGTTCAAACTGTTGTTACTGTATATTTCAACCAAAGCACGTCTGTATTTGGAGATATGTATGTCACAACACCCGCAGTTGCAGTGATGAAAACGATTCTCACAGCTGGTACATTGATAGTGGTGATTCAGTCACGCAAGTGGTTAAGTCGTCCTGATACATCCTTTAAAGAAGGTGAGTTCTACATGTTGGTTGCCTCCACATTATTGGGTATGTATATGATGATGAGTGCAGGACATTTCCTCATGTTCTTCTTAGGACTTGAAATGGCCAGTGTACCTATGGCATGTCTTGTGGCTCTTGACAAATATCGTCACAACAGTGCCGAAGCTGCAGCCAAATATATTCTCACAGCCACCTTCTCAAGTGGTGTCATGCTTTATGGCATTTCCATGATTTATGCATCTGTTGGCACGCTTTATTTCGACACGGCTGTCATGCGTTTCGAGCTCTACGAACATACTGTATTGGCCGTTGTTGGTTTGGTGTTCTTCTTCAGCGGCTTAGGGTTCAAGATATCGCTTGTACCATTCCATTTCTGGACAGCCGACACCTATCAAGGAGCGCCCACCACAGTTACAGGTTACCTTAGCGTCATCTCAAAAGGTGCCGCAGCATTTACCCTCTGCGCCATATTGATGAAGGTGTTTGCACCAATGGTTCGTGAGTGGGAATACATGCTTTACATCGTTATCGTTCTGAGCATCACTGTGGCCAACCTATTTGCCATTCGCCAGAGCGAGTTAAAACGATTCATGGCCTTTAGCTCCATCAGCCAAGCTGGCTACATCATGTTGGCAGTTGTCGGAAATTCTCAAGCAGGTGTAGCAGCATTGTCATATTATGTTCTTGTATATGTTGTAGCCAATCTCGCTGTATTTTCTGTAATCAGCGTTGTAGAGGAAAACAACAACGGGCGAACCGATATGGCTGCATATAATGGGTTCTATAGCACTAACCCCAAGTTGG
>CACZPU010000084.1 GCA_902783165.1 uncultured Prevotellaceae bacterium | reverse complement strand
GAATACGTCGTGAAGAAAGACAAGTCGGTGCTCACCCAGAACAGCGACGTTTCCATCGACTCGCTCCATCAGCTGCTGCAGCCCGCTTATATGGATCTGAAGAGCGATCAGGCCAAGGCGCTGTCTGCCAAACTGGCCGAACTCAAGATTGCCAACGGCTGGGAGCCCGACCCGACGCAGAACTATTTCATCGAGCACAGCCGCCACGACAACTATGTGCCCATACAGTGCGGCCGTGCCATGATTTCATGGATGAAGGACAAGAACTTCAAGCCCAGCCTGGTGCCCGGCAAGTCGTCGCTGCAGACCAATACGCTGGTGTTCAAGCTGAATCATCAGCTTTCTGCTGCCGTATGGTTTGTTCAGACCATGGCCGCCATCCAGTTTTGGCCCGTAGTTTACTATGAGGGCGAGCAGAACCGCTACTACCGCGATGTGGTGCACGACATGAACCTGATGAAGGTCATCAAGTATATCGAAGGGTGGGGCATCGACCTTCGCACACTGGTGAAGAACATGAGCGCAAAGAGTGCGCCCAGCTTTGTGGAGGAAGTGAACAGTGGCATCAGCGACGGCAGTCTTGACCCGACGGGCAGCGTTCGCCAGCTGAGTGCGCCGAGGCGCGCCAATTTCTTCGAGATTATCGGGAAAATCTCTGATGCTCTGGCCAAGGTAGACCTGACGATATCCGATGCCTACGAGATGCTCGACGATTCCGGCATCACGCTGGTCGACATTCTAGAAGTCTACAACTATCTGACATCTGACAGTCACGCTTCGGCTGCTCCTGTCAATATGATGGACGACAATGTGGAGACTCCCGTCAATACGATGGCCGACAATATGGAGACTCCTGTCAATACGATGGACGACAATATGGAGACTCCTGTCAATACGATGGCCGACAAAGTGGAGGCTCCCATCTATCTGATGCGCAAGTATGAGCAGACGCTTGCCAACTGGCTCTTGCTTGGTGGCATCGACGTCAACTACAGCCAGTGGGGTTGGTAAATCGATAGATAGCGGATACATTTCCTTTGGAAAAGCCTGCAAAAACGAAAAAAATGGGAATCGTCTTGGATGGTTCCCATTTTTTTTATAATGTTGCCCCCTTCTGGCTTCGGGAATGCGTCACCCAAATCACCCGACTAAAAATATGCAAGTTACTGAAAATCAATATACAAATGTCAGAATTTCAGAAATAAAATAGCGATTCCTAGGGAGCAACGGGATACGGCATGGATGAACAAAAGTGCCGCCATGCATTCCATCAAACAACGAGGATGGAAAGCACGGCGGCACTCTACGCGTTTATCTCACCGAAATGTGATTACACTGGAATGTCCTTGTTTACGTTCTTGCAACCGATAAGTGCATAATAGAACATGTAGGCCATGGCGAGCAGATAAACGAAATAGCTCGGCATGTATCCCATCATATCAGCAAAGAAATTCTGCACTACGGGCAGTACGCCTCCGCCAACAACCATCATCATGAAGATGCCACTGGCCTGGGCTGTGTATTTTCCAAGTCCTTCGGTAGCCAGGTTGAAGATGCTGGTCCACATCACTGAAGTGCACAATCCGCAAAGTACAAGAAGCAAAGCGCTCATAGGAACCACGACAGATGTGAACGAACCCTCCATAATAGAGAACAACGGCATGGTGACCGTCACACTCTTAGGAATGAAGATGGCCAAAAGTATCAGAACCATGCCCACTGTAGTCGCGATGAGCATCAGCTGACGCGAAGACACCTTGGCAGCAATGAAGCTGGAGCACAGACGGCCCACCAACATCAAGAGCCAGTACATGGCAGCCACGGCGCCACCAATGGTAGCGGCATTGACCACTGCTTCGGGATTAATCCAAGCACCCTTGGCTGTTGTATCGGAAAGATAGAAATTCAGTCCTCCTGGAATACCAACCTCTACACCTACATACACGAAGATGGCAATCACACCCAACAGACAATGACGGAAGGCCCATGGCGAATGTTCGAACACGGTGTCGGCAGTCACCTTGCCAAGTTCTGGATCCTGGATGGGGATGAACATGAGAATGAAAAATGCACAAGCAAACACTGCCATGGCTATGAACATCACAAGATTGACGTCGGCCATCTGGGTATTGGCTGTTACAGTTCCTATCAAGGCACCGACAAGCATAGGAGTCATGGTGCCTGAGAGAGAATTCAGCGTACCGCCAATCATGTTCAGCTGGTTGCCACGGTTGCCACCACCACCAAGCAGATTGAGCATCGGGTTGACAACGGTATTCAGAATACAAACAGCGAAACCAGAAATAAAGGCGCCCAACAGATAAATGCAGAATCCGGGAATGCCACTGGAGAATCCTGAGAGATACTGAATCAACACGCCGAAGAATCCCACGGCAATGCCAATAAGAGCTGTCCTCTTGTAGCCCACCTTTGTGAGCATCTTTCCGGCAGGAATACCCATGAAGAGATAGGCGAAGAAGTTCATGAAGTTACCCATGATTCCCAATACATTCGAACCGCCAATCTCTGGCTGGTTCTTCCAAATCACGCCAATAGGTGCACCAAGATTGGTTACAAACGAAATCATTGCATAGATGAAGAACATCGTAACGATGGCGATGACTCTTCCGTTTTGTTTCTGCTGACTCATATAACTATTGTTCATTAAAATTTCACTTACTTTTTAATACAATTGAAGGAAGGATGTTTTATGCCTCGTCTTCCTCGGCCGATTTACGGCGAATACTGCGCTTGCGCTTAGGTTTGTCGTCGGAGGCCGGCTTGTCGAGCTTGACGCCTGCCAATTCTGGGTCAATCAGAATACGTCCGCAATACTCGCAGACGATAATTTTCTTGTGCATCTTGATATCCAACTGGCGCTGAGGTGGAATCTTGTTGAAGCAACCGCCACATGCATCGCGCTGCACATAGACAATACCCAATCCGTTGCGGACATTCTTCCTGATGCGCTTGAAACTGGTAAGCAATCGCGGTTCAATCTTCACCTCAAGAGTCTTGGCCTTCTCTTTCAGTTCGTCCTCGGCAGCACGTGTCTCCTCCATAATCTCATCGAGCTCGTTCTTCTTCTCTTCGAGAGCCTGGCGGCGGTCCTCAATCTGCTCTTGGGCATGCTTCAAATCCTCGGCACGTTCTTCAACTCTCACATTGGCCTCGCTAATCCTCTTGGTGCAAAGTTCGATTTCCAAATTCTGGAACTCAATTTCCTTGGTAAGCGTGTCATATTCGCGGTTATTCTTCACCAAGTCCAACTGACTTTCATAACGCTGTACGCTGGCCTTTGCCTTTTCAATCTCGCCTTTCTTCTGGACGATAGCATCCTGAAACTCACGCATTTCGTTCTGGATTTTCTCCACACGAATTGTGAGACCTGCAATTTCGTCCTCAAGGTCTTGTACTTCAAGAGGCAGTTCGCCCCTCATCGCTCTCTTTTCATCGATAGCCGACAGTGTGGACTGCAGCTGGAAAAGGGTTTTCAGTTTCTCTTCAACAGACAAATCTGTAGGATCTTTTTTTGCCATACTTATAACTATTTATAAATTGATTAAAATTTTATACTAAAATGTTCACACACAATGTTTTATAAACGCAATTAAACGTACACAATCGGATTGGTCACTGTCTTTGTCAGATAGCATTTCACGCCAGGGCAGTTTTGTTCAATGATTTCCCTGAACACCTCGTTAGTGAATTGCTCACTCTGATAATGCCCAATGACAGCAATCTGTATTTCCTGCTCATGGTCGAAGTATTCATGATAGTGCATCTCGCCTGTGACAAACGCATCGGCACCGGCTGCAATCGCATCGCCCAACATGAAGGCACCAGCTCCGCCACAAATGGCCACCTGACGAATAGGCCGTTGAAGCAGTTGGTTGGCCTGAACACATTCCACGGCGAACACCCGCTTGAGCATCTGGATGAACGACATTGCATCCATCGGCTCCTCAAAAACGCCTATCACACCACTAGCTCCTATAACTTTTTCGGTCTGTGAAGTACCTTCAACTGGTTCCTCTGTGCTACCCGTTGTCGTAGCCGAAACCACAATTTCTTTGCGCTGACCGAAGAACCGCATGTTGGTCAAACCCATCTTCTCGGCCATCTTAAAATTAACGCCACCCGTGGCATTGTCCATATTGGTGTGCATGGAAACCACGGTGATATCGTTCTTCAATGCTTTTACCAAAGTGCGCTGCACATCGTTGCTGCCATCTATTCGCTTCAACGCATGGAAAAGCAACGGATGATGGCTCACAATGAGATTGCAACCCAAAGCAATGGCTTCATCGACAACTTTCTCAGTGACGTCAAGACACAACAAAGCCCCTGAAACTTCATGCGTCTCCGTCAATCCTATTTGCAGGCCGGCATTGTCAAATCCTTCTTGCAAAGGCAGAGGCGCGAATTTTTCAAGGGCATTCACCACTTCTTTAATATTCACGCTTTTCAGCTTTAATTAAATAAAAATATGTAGCGAAAACACACAATACCTGCACAATGAAACAACCCGTTCACCATGCAGACATCTGGTTTTCACTGCAAAGATAGCAAGAATTAGCGAACTCCGCTGTTCTTGCAACCTATTTTTTTGTTTTTTTAATTATTTGATATCAGAAATAACCGCGGTCGGCTTCTATCTCGTTCTCGATAACATCGCGCAGATTGGGGAAGAAATCAATGCCTGTCTGGCGCTCCACCTCATCGACATTTGTGGCATTCTTGAACATACTGCGCGGGTTGCGACTGCTGTTATCGTACAAGAAACCAATGGCTTTTGGTTTCTCATGCATGGTCAAAATCACTTTGAAGAAGCGCTCGGGCACCACCACCTTGTGTTTGCCGATGGTGCGGTGAGGCCCGTCGTTCAACAACGGTCCACAAACGATGTACAAATCGCCGTATTTCTGCGCCCAGCGACGACAGGCAATCTCCAAGTCGTTCCAGGCGCCCACATTGAAGGCATGCACCTGAGGACAGATATTGGTAAACAGGAAAGTCTGGTTCATGGCCTTGTTGTCCCATTGATTATCACCCGCCGGACACATATGACCACGATCGAAACCAGAATTGTAATAGTCGGCATCGGTCACCCTTGGCATGGGCGACTCGTTGTCTTCGTGAAACATCTCGTCTTTGCGCCTCACACTGCCTTTTGTATGGGCAGCCGTGAGATGCCAAGCCACCCAATTGGGAATTTTGGTTTGAGGATTATAGCTTACAATGTACCCTTTCCTCTTGAGAATCACCTCCTGAACGCCTTTCATTTTGGCTGGCTGTTCCATGGGATTCCCTGTGGAAACTGTTATCTTCTTATGTTTGTTACCCTCGTTGCCAACCGTTTCGTTGGTCACATCATAGAAGTGTTCTGCCTGTTGATTGTCAACAGCAGCCGAAGGCTTCTTCTCCGTTCCTAAACATGCACACAATGCTGGCGCCAAACAAACTGCCAGAAAAAGGTAAAAGATTTTTTTCATAACGGTGGCGAAATTACAACATTCTTTCGATATAAACAATAATTGTGACAAAAAAACTGTGGATATAAACAAAAAAAGCAGCGATAGACTCATGACATAAACAAAAATTGCAGCGAAATTTCTTCGCTGCAACAGTGCTTACCCTCTCTCATATATGTATATTTACATAACCTACAACAAAACAATCTTTCTACCCCACCTATTTGAAGATACGATTTTCGACTGCAAATATATAAAAATTATTCGAATCCCTTTCCCAGATTGCTGCACATTTTCTTTTTATTGAGGCATTTTATTGATATTTATCAATTATTTAATACATAATTATTTCAAATTAAAACCATCAAGCATTATATGTGCCACCATTGAAGAAGATAAAAACAGCAAAAAAATTGGTAGTCTTCCCAATTTGCATTATCTTTGCAACATGAACAACAAACAAATGTACATGCCCGCAGAATGGGAAAGGCAATGGGGCATCCAACTCATCTGGCCGCACCAATGCACCGACTGGAATCCCATTCTCCAAGAAATCACCGCTACCTATCTGCTCATGGCCGGCGCCATTGTAGAGCACGAACGGCTGCTGGTAGTGGCGCAGGAAACAGAACCCGTGAGGCAATTGTTCCACGAAGCAGGCATAGATATCAGCCGAGTGGTATTCCACGAATGCTCCATCAACGACACATGGGCTCGCGACAGCGGCTTCATTACCCTGAAGTCGTCCGACCAGCGTGGAGTAGCATCACTTCTCGATTTCAAGTTCAATGGATGGGGTGAGAAATTCGAAGCCTCCAAAGATAATGCCATCAATCAATCTTTATATCAGTTCATTTTTAGTAAGTCACACCAATATGTGTCGAACCTCGACTTTGTGCTTGAGGGTGGAAGCATTGAAAGCGACGGTATGGGAACCGTGTTCACAACCACCGGCTGCCTGATGGCCTCCCACCGCAACCAGCCTCTCACGCAACAACAGATAGAACAGGAACTAAAACAGCGGCTCCACGCCCATCGCATCATGTGGATAGACCACGGACATCTGGCGGGCGATGACACAGACGGACACATCGATACGCTGGTGCGCATTGCGCCTAATGACACCTTGCTATATGTGGCTTGTGACAACAAGGAAGACGAGCATTATTCCGACTTGAAACTCATGGAGCAGCAGCTCTTGTCGTTCCGCACTATCCAAGGTAAGCCCTACCGTTTGATAGGGCTGCCAATGCCCGACCCCATCTACGATGATGGCGAACGGCTGCCTGCCACTTACGCCAATTTCCTCATTATCAACGATGCTGTTTTGGTTCCCACCTACGGACAGTCTGTCAACGACGAGAGAGCCATCCAACTCATACAACAAGCTTTCCCAGACCACGCCATGGTGCCCATAGACAGCTGCAGTATCATCCGCCAGCACGGCTCCATCCACTGCTGCACCATGCAATTTTTTGAATGAGCGCCCTGTCCCCGGTCTGGACAAGTGCATATCTTCACCACATGAACAAACGATAAACTACAGAACACATGAAAATAGGATTACTACAACAACACAACACTGCTGACAGCCGAGACAACATGCAACGGCTCTCAGAGGGCATCGGCAAACTTGCCGCACAAGGAGCAGAACTCATTGTGTTGCAAGAACTGCATAACACACTCTATTTCTGCCAAACCGAAAGCGTGGAGCAATTCGACTTGGCAGAACCAATTCCTGGACCGTCAACCCGTTTCTATGGCGAACTTGCCAAGCAACATGGCGTGGTGATAGTCGCCTCGTTGTTTGAGAAGCGCGCCACCGGACTCTATCACAACACCGCCGTAGTGTTGGAGCAAGATGGCAGCATAGCTGGCATATACCGCAAGATGCACATCCCCGACGACCCAGCCTACTACGAGAAGTTCTATTTCACACCCGGCGACATCGGATTCCGTCCTATCGACACCAGTGTAGGCCGTTTGGGCGTGCTCGTCTGCTGGGATCAATGGTATCCCGAAGCAGCACGACTCATGGCACTTCGCGGAGCCGAGATACTCCTCTACCCTACAGCCATCGGTTATGCCGCTGAAGACGAGGAGGCCGAGCAGCAGCGCCAGCGCGAAGCCTGGACTACAGTCATGCGTGGCCATGCCGTTGCCAACGGTCTGCCTGTGGTGGCTGTCAACCGAGTAGGTTTTGAACCCGACCCCTCCGGCCATACCGCAGGCATTCAGTTTTGGGGCAGCAGTTTCGTGGCAGGTCCGCAGGGCGAGTTTCTCCACCGTGCCAGCGACCACGAAGAATCCTGCGCCGTGGTAGAAGTCAGCCTGCTGCGCTCCGAGCTTGTTCGCCGTTGGTGGCCCTTCTTGCGCGACCGACGCATTGACGCATATGACAGTTTGCTGAAACGATTTGATGACTGATTTACCGTCGTTCATCGTTTCGTCTGCCATACAAAACAAATTAATCCCCACATTCTTCGGTTTGTCATGAATACCGATGAATGTGGGGATAACAATATCTATTGCAACAAGACTATTGCTGTTCGGCAATAATTGAATCCAGATAATCGATGATTCCCTCCTGCGAAGGACGCATGGCATTGGCACTGCGTAT
>CACZPU010000083.1 GCA_902783165.1 uncultured Prevotellaceae bacterium | reverse complement strand
GGCTGCGTTCAACAAACTGCGTTTCTGCGTCTTCCCCAACAACAGTGTCAACGAACTGCCTGAAATCTATCCGTTCAAACTGGTATCAAGCAAGAAGGATGCCGAAGGAAAGACCCACTACGTATGGGACTATACGCGTTTCGATGTGAAGTTTTTCCAACATCTCGACGAAGTTGTTGACCGCCTTCGGACACTTGGAATAGAAGCCGATCTCATTCTCTTCACACCATATGATGGAGGTTTCTGGGGATTCGACAGAATGACAATGGAGAACAACAACCGCTACCTTAGGTATATTGTTGCACGTCTAGCATCGTTCAGCAACATCTGGTGGTCTATGGCCAATGAATGGGACTTGGTGCGAGCAAAAACCTATGATGAATGGATTGAGATGTCAAAACTGGTAGCAGAAAAGGATCCATATCATCACCTGCTATCAATTCATGGAGGAACAGCTGTTTACATAGACTACAATCTTCCGTTCTACACCCATGCCAGTATACAAGACCAAGGACCATTGTACAATTTCGAAGGTGCGGCAACGGTAAGAAACATTATCCATAAACCTATCATCTTCGACGAAGTGTGCTATGAAGGCAACCATGCTTCTCGATGGGCTCAACTAAATGGCGAGCAGATGCTTCAAAGAATGTGGACAGGACTCATAGGAGGGGCCTATGTCACCCATGGAGAATGTTTTGTAAAAGATGAGCATAACGACAAAAACTATACTGGTTGGGCTTATCTCGCCACTGGCGGGAAATTTGAAGGAACTTGTCCGTCACGCATTCCTTTCATGAGAAAGATTCTAGATTCTCTACCCTATCCAATTCGTCTTGCCGACCAAAGCTGGGATCCAAACACCGCTTCTGCTGGCCCTGGACAATACTTTATTTATTTTGGCGCGGAAAAACCAGCGTCATGGACCTTCAATCTTCCTGCAAAGAATAGCAAATGGCCACGATTAACTGAGGGTAAGAAGTTCAAAATCGACATTATTGACACTTGGAATATGACAACCACTACATGTAAGGACATATTCGAGACCAAGTTCAACAATGGCCGTTACCGTCTATTAGACAAAAACGGCAAAAGCATCAAGCTGCCAAAGAAGGCAAACATTCTGCTTCACATCTATCAAGTGGATTAAACAAAGGAAATGGCATCTTGGCGCAATTATTCATCATATAGCCAAGATGCCATTTCAATTTTCCGGAAAATACTATGAGAGATAATCTAGTTGTGCCTTCAACGCTTTCAGCTCATCAAGCACATGAAGCAGTCCTTCCATTACACGTGCATTATTGTCTACGCCCGTCTTGTTCTCACGAAGCATCTTACGGGCAGCAGCCAACTTAAACCCACGCACTTTCACCAAATTATAGACTACCTTTATCTCCTCAATGTCACGTTCTGTGTATTGTCTCACATTATTTCCTGTGGTTTTGGGTTTTATCGAAGGTATTTCCTTCTCCCAAAAACGCAGCATACTCTCTGAGACGTTCAGCATATTGGCAACCTCCTTGATGGAGTAGTACAATTTCAAATTCTTGTCTGTATTCAATGCCATAACTATCAGTTTTTATATCTGCTGCAAAGATACAAAAATATTGTCAAATCCATCATCAAATAGCAAAAAAAAACCAAATTATCATCTGTTTGTGATTGGCACCATTGAAGAATGCACTCTTTATTCCTACTTAAAAAGAATAGGTCTCAACAAAATCGATTTCGTGCTATCATGTTCTGTTTATACTTGTATGCCATTTGAAGAGGGCAAACATACTATATGCTGATTCTGAACGTGTCGTTTGCGAGTGCATACTTAAAAAAAGAATCAATTCTTTTTGTTCTGCACTCATTTTTTCGTAACTTTGCAGCCAATATCAATTTTTAGCAAAATATGATGACTGCCAATGAGATTCGCGACTCGTTCAAAAAGTTCTTCGAGTCAAAGCAACATGCCATTGTGCCATCGGCACCAATGGTTATCAAAGACGACCCAACCCTGATGTTCACCAATGCAGGAATGAACCAGTGGAAAGATGTTATTCTCGGTACACGAGACCCAGAACCACGCAGACGTGCCGACTCACAAAAGTGCCTCAGGGTAAGCGGCAAGCATAATGACCTTGAAGAAGTAGGACACGACACATACCATCACACCATGTTCGAAATGCTCGGCAACTGGAGTTTTGGCGACTACTTCAAGGAGGGAGCCATCGACATGGCATGGGAATACCTTGTAGATGTTCTGAAACTCAATCCCAAAGATTTGTATGTCACCGTCTTCGAAGGCGATGCCAGTGAAGGGCTTGAGCGCGATGATGAAGCAGCAGGCTATTGGTTGAAACATGTTCCTGCCGACCATATCATCAACGGGAACAAGCATGACAATTTCTGGGAAATGGGAGACACAGGTCCATGTGGCCCCTGTTCAGAAATACATCTCGATAGCCGGACTGCCGAAGAAAAAGCTGCCGTTGCCGGTCGCGATCTAGTAAACAAAGACGATCCGCAGGTAATTGAAATATGGAACCTTGTGTTCATGCAATATAATCGCAAGGCCGATGGTTCGCTGGAAAAACTTTCCATGAATGTTATTGATACAGGCATGGGATTTGAGAGATTGGTACGTGCTATTCAAGGGAAGAATTCCAATTACGACACCGATGTTTTCCAGCCAATGATCAAGGAAATAGAGCGTCTGTCGGAAATGACATACGGAAACGATGAGCAAACCGATGTGGCCATGAGGGTGATTGCCGACCATATTCGTGCTGTGAGTTTCTCTATCGCCGACGGACAACTGCCCGGCAATGCCAAGGCAGGATATGTCATCCGCCGCATCCTTCGCCGCGCCGTACGTTACGGCTATACATTCCTTGGGCAAAAAGAAGGGTTCATGTACAAACTCATTCCTATGCTTGTACACGAAATGGGAGATGCCTACCCAGAGCTGAAAGCCCAACAGCAACTTATCACACGTGTAATCAAGGAAGAAGAAGACTCGTTCCTACGAACACTCGACAGAGGAATCAACATGCTAAACCTCGCCATTGACGAGATAAAAGCCAAAAACGGGGAAAAAGAGTTGGATGGTGTACAAGCTTTCAAACTGTTCGACACATACGGATTTCCACTCGACCTCACTCAACTTATCTGCCGCGAGAATGGTATTACCGTAGACGAAGAGCAATTTAACGCTGAAATGCAAAAACAAAAGGAGCGTGCACGCAACGCTGCCCAAGTGGACAATGGCGATTGGGTGGAACTTCTGTCTGGAGAACAGCAGTTCGTTGGATATGACTATACAGAATACGAATGCCACATCCTTCGCTACAGACAAGTAACGCAGAAGAAGAACACGTTCTACGAGTTGGTACTTGACAATACGCCTTTCTATGGTGAAATGGGTGGACAAGTTGGCGATCAAGGCGTTTTAGTGAGCGAATTTGAAACGGTTGAAATTATTGACACCAAGCGTGAAAACAACCAAAGCATTCATATTGTCAAGAAACTACCAGAGCATCCGGAGGCAGACTTCATGGCTTGCGTGGATACAGATAAACGTGAAGCAAGTTCCGCCAACCACACTGCCACACACTTGCTTGATTATGCATTAAAGCAGGTTCTGGGCGACCATGTAGAGCAGAAGGGGTCATTTGTCTCTCCAAACACGCTACGTTTTGACTTTTCCCATTTCCAGAAAGTCTCAGATGATGAAATCCGACAAGTGGAAAGACTTGTAAACGACATGATTCGGCAGGACATTTGTTTGGAAGAATTCCGCGAGACTCCAATAGAAGAAGCTAAGAAATTGGGAGCCATTGCTCTTTTCGGAGAGAAATATGGCGATAAGGTGCGTGTGGTGAAATTTGGTCCATCTGTAGAATTCTGCGGCGGTATCCATTCTCACAGCACAGGCCATATTGGATTCTTCAAAATCATCAGCGAGGCAAGTGTTGCAGCAGGCATACGTCGTATAGAGGCTAAAACAGGAAAGGAATGCGAAGAGCTATTATACCAAATGGAAGATACCATCAGAGCTCTCAAGTCTCTATTCAACAATGCCAAGGATTTGCAAAAGACCATAATGGATTATATCTCTGAGCATGATGACTTGAAAAAGCAGGTGGAAAACCATTTGGCCGAAACTGTTGAGCGTCTCAAGGAGAAGGTCCTCTCACAGGGTCGCACCGTCAACGGAGTGAAATTATTTTCCGCCATATTACCCATTAAGCCAGAGGCTGCCAAAGATTTGGCCTTCAAGGTTCGTGCCGCAGAACCTTCTAATTCTCTTTGCATAGTGGGTTCAGTATTCGACAATCGGCCAATGCTGAACGTCATCATCAGCGAAGACCTGGTGAAAGAACATGGTTTGAATGCTGGACAAATGGTCCGTGAAGCTGCCAAGCTAATACAGGGTGGTGGCGGTGGACAACCTCATTTCGCTTCTGCCGGTGGCAAAGATCCCGAAGGTATTACAGCCGCGGTCAACAAGATTATTGAATTAGTCAATCAATAAACGAAAACAGGAATCAACACCTTTTTGAAAGAGGGCGCGCTTATTATAAAGTGCGTCCTCTTTCTTTATTTTAATACCAAAGGTTGCATTTCTTTGATATATTTATCAAATAAAGAGTTGGGTACTACCCTACCACATAAAGTCCTTGAACGAGAGAAGTCTTGAAAAAAAACATCAGTAGAAACAAACCAAGAATGACTCTTGATAAATGAAGTGTTTGATGCCATATTATCAAGTTTTCTAACATAGTTAGGATTCACGACACCAAATAAGCACTTATTTTCCATTGTAAATGCCAGCACTATTTGTTTCTTGTTTTCTCTAGATTTGGTAACAGGCCACTTTTTAACATCTGTACTGACGCAGACATTCCATCCTTTTTCATTCAACGAATCCATCATTGCACGGAAAATCTTCCCATGAACACTTGTGTCATTTAGATTTTTAAAAGCAATATAAAAATGAATCATCTCATGGAGGAGTATATTCTGATACTGTTTTTCTGTGATATCATAATAGTTACTTATACGGATTGTAAAATCGTAACTTTTCCTTTTAACGGACGAATGCAGAAACCCAGACTTAATAATCTTCCATTTGTATTTAAAAGACCCTAAACGAGTACGTGCTTTGGAAACAGAAAACTTCGGCAAGGGCAACACCCCACCGAAGTAATCCGTGTTAAATAGGATGAAGTTTTCTTCTATCCAGTGTTTTGATATCTGCATCAGTCTTTACGCTCACTGATAGCTTGCATAATTTTCGCCTCCAGTTCCTCACAGAGTTCTGGATTGTCTTGCAACAATTTCTTCACAGCATCGCGCCCTTGGGCCAATCTGTTGCTTTCGTACGAGAACCAGCTGCCACTTTTTTGGATAATGCCATACTCTACGCCAAGATCGACAATTTCGCCCACCTTCGAAACACCCTCACCAAAGGTAATTTCAAACTCACACTTGCGGAATGGTGGTGCAACCTTGTTTTTCACTACTTTTACACGTACTAGGTTTCCTATCACCTCGTCACCATCCTTGATACTGCTTACACGCCGAATGTCAAGTCGTACACTACTATAAAATTTCAATGCATTTCCGCCTGTAGTTGTCTCTGGATTGCCAAACATCACACCGATTTTCTCGCGCAACTGGTTAATGAAGATACAAGTGGTTTTGGTCTTACTAATGGTAGAAGTAAGTTTGCGTAAAGCCTGACTCATCAATCGTGCCTGCAAGCCAACAACATTGTCACCCATTTCTCCATCGATTTCTTTCTTTGGAGTAAGCGCTGCAACAGAGTCAATCACAAGAATGTCAATTGCTGAACTGCTGATGAGCTGGTCTGCTATCTGCAAAGCCTGTTCCCCGTTGTCTGGCTGAGATATCCACAAGTTGTCTGTATCGACGCCTAACTTTGCAGCATAGAAACGGTCGAAAGCATGTTCTGCATCGATAAAAGCAGCTATACCGCCAGCTTTCTGTGCTTCGGCTATGGCGTGAATGGCAAGAGTTGTCTTACCAGAAGACTCCGGGCCATAGATTTCGATTATTCGTCCTTTTGGATAACCACCCACTCCAAGAGCAGCATTCAGGCCGATACTACCCGACGATATCACTTCCACATTCTCCACATGCTCATCGCCAAGTTTCATAATGCTACCCTTGCCGAAATCTTTCTCAATTTTCGACATAGCAGCTTGCAGAGCTTTCAATTTCTCGCTCATTGCATTTAATTCTTCACTATCTTTCTTTGCCATTATTAAGTAATTTTTATTGTTGAATTTATCTAATGTTATAATTTAGAGCTTTGGTTCTGTCTTCTCCCGTCTGTTCCTTGTTTCTCTGGCAGGCAAACAAATTCTTTATAATAAAGCGTACACGATGGGTGCGCTTACAATAGGCCTCGAAGGTTTCTGTGTAGGGATCTATTTTGTCATTGCGCCAGCCTTCGAATGGTGACAGATTGAAGTATGGCAGATAGTTGATGATGTCATTGTGTGGTGACTCACCCTTTTCGCTCGCTAGTTCCTGTAAGTTTTCCTGTGTAGGATAAATACAAGTAACGTTGTTTTGTTCGCAGTATCTGACCAGTGGTATAATGCATTGGTCATATTTCTCCCGAATTTTTTTTAACGAGAAATTAGAGTATGCCGTTTCTCCAAGGTCTTGTATTGGCCTTATTTGAAGGATATTTGGCATAATTCCCTTGAAAAGTTTGCTGAATATAGGTAATTCCTCGATGTTATCTTCGTTGACAGTATAGTTGACACGAAACTTTAAGTCGGGGGTTTGCCTACGAATAGCCTTCAACGCCTCAATGAGTTGCAGGAACTTCTCAAAACTGCCATGTTTCATCAAGCTTTCATAAGTATATTTAGTGAAGCCATGAGCGGAAACGGTAATTTCATTCAGTCCTGCCTCCACCAACCTTTGCAACTTTTCTTCATTCAATAAGTTGCCATTGGTAGTTATGGAAATGTATGGTATGCCCGCTAGTTTTCCTTTTCTGACCAATTCCTCCAAATGATTATATATTGTGGGCTCAGCCCCACAACCAATCTGAAGTCTGATTACTCGATGAAAGATGGCTCGTGCAATAGCGTCGATGTCCTCATCTGAGAACTTGCCATACAATCTCTTACGTTCATCTTCATTGCTGAAATAACACATCTGGCACTGCAGGTTGCACGCCATGACTGGATCGATATACAGACTGACGTATCTGCGTTTGGTGACATGCAACAGAAGAATTCCCAGTAATTTAATCCTCGGACTCTTGATGCGTTGGTAAATTTTCAGCAGATGATAAATGTTCATAAATGAGAAATACTACAATTCCAAGTCTCCATCGAATTCTTCAACCCACGGCAGTCCCTGCTTATTGAGCTGTTCCATGAAAGGATCGGGATCGAATTCCTCCACATTGAACACACCTGGTTTCCGCCAAAGACCCTTGCAGAACATCATGGCACCTATCATGGCTGGTACACCTGTGGTATAGCTTACGCCCTGCATGCCTGTCTCCATATAAGCATCTTGGTGTTTGCAATTGTTATATATATAATAGGTGTGTTCCTTGCCATCCTTCAGACCACGAATACGGCAACCTATGCTGGTCTCACCTTCATAATTCTCGCCCAAATCTTGTGGATTGGGCAGAACGGCCTTAAGGAACTGCAGTGGAACTATTTTCACCTTGGCGGTGCCTGTACCATCAGCAAGTGGTGCCTCATAGACAATTTCATCAATACGACTCATTCCAATATTCTGAATCACTTCCAAGTGCTTCAGGTACTGCTGGCCAAAGGTCATCCAAAATCGCGCCCTCTTGATAGTGGGATAGTTGATGACGAGCGACTCTATTTCCTCATGATGCAACAGATAACTGTCACGAGGGCCAATACCTGGATAGTTCAAGTCCTTATGAATTTCCAGCGGTTCGGTTTCCACCCACTGACCGTTCTCCCAATACAATCCCTTCTGAGTTATTTCTCGAATATTGATTTCCGGGTTGAAGTTGGTGGCAAATGCCTTGTGGTGGTCGCCAGCATTACAGTCAACAATATCGAGATACTGGATTTCATCGAAATGATGCTTTGCAGCATAGGCTGTAAAGATACTGGTCACTCCAGGATCGAAACCACAACCCAAAATAGCCGTCAGCCCTGCCTCACGGAAACGGTCACGGTAAGCCCACTGCCAACTGTACTCGAAATGTGCTTCGTCCTTTGGCTCATAGTTGGCCGTATCTAAATAGTTGCAACCACAAGCCAAACAAGCCTCCATGATGGTCAGGTCTTGGTAAGGCAATGCCAAATTGACAACAAGTTCTGGTTTGTAGTCACTAAACAAAGCCTTCAACTGCTCTACATCGTCGGCATCCACCTGTGCAGTTTTAATCGGCATGGTATAACCCTTTTTGTGAATAGCCTCAACCAGTTGGTCACACTTCTCTTTTCTACGGCTGGCTATCATAAACTCTGTGAAAACATCACTGTTCTGCGCAATCTTGAACGCTGCTACAGTGGCGACACCACCTGCACCAATCATCAATATTCTGCTCATAGTCTGTTTTATTATTTGATTATTGAATTATCTTTGTATACAACTACTGCAATCAAGTAGTTCAACCTGACTGTGAATAATATTATGGCCGATGTTTACTTTATAAAAAGATACCCTACGACCATTTAATAAAATCAGAGACAAAGATAAGATTTATTTCTGAGAAAAACAATCTTTTAAGGGAAAAAAGAAAAAATAATTTCCTTATCTTTATTTCATTAACAGATGAAAGCTTTGAAATTGCCTTATTCTTACATATTGGGAAATGAATGAATAATATCTTTTTCAAGAATAATCTCACCTTACTACATGATAGCCAATCCCCCGTAGTGAAGCAAGCAGAAAAGCTATAACAGATTACCTTTTTTTAAATAGCTGCAGGCCATAGTACCTTACATCTGTAATGACGGTGTCTTCTATGCAGATACCTTCAAGTACCAACATCAGCGAGTCGTTACTATAGGTGAGCAGTTGCTCTGGATGATGTAAGAGCATCGTGTCCTGACGGATAACCTCGTTAATAGGATATTCGAGAACAACGGTATTCTCATCCTGGGTAATAGTGACCATCTGGTCTTTGAAGTTGTATTGGTAAGTTTCTTGAGGAAGCATGACGGTGTATTCACCCAACTCTACAGGCTTTTTCCTGATATACCAGTTGTCGTTAATGACGGGTACTTTGGCTTTTTCATAATTGAAACTATACTCCGAGTGCGTCCATTTGCCGTATTTCCTTTCAAACTCTTTGGTTCCAATCTCTTTGCGAACATAACTAACTACGCTGGCAATATCTTTATATTGTTCGCACAACAGACTGTCCTGCTTGATACTTCGCATGTCGAGGTCGTCGTTCAACTTGCCCGTCTTAGCATCGGCTAATTTCAGTTCGCGGACAAGTTCTGAGAGTCGTTGCTCTTGGCATGCTAATCCAATGCTCTTTGCTGAGATACCGGGGATATAGGTGAAAAGGATAATGGCCGCTCCAAAAAGAAGTGCCATAAGCTGGTAGCAGCGGGTACGCTCGCGAAACAGCATCATCACGAAAAGTGTCATCAGCACACCTGCCACCATCAGGTAGAAACGGCTCTCGGTAAAGCTGTAGAGACGAATACGATAAATTGAACCAATCCAGTACATGATGAGCGGAGGAATGGAAATCAAGGTAAATTGGCGGTAGAACCAATCGAAATAACGCGGACTAAGTATCGATTGGGCCACCCGTCCAATCAACGTTACGGCAATGAATCCCATGACCATCCAAGCCACGCCACCCTTGGGCAAGTCCCACTCGAATACTATCTTAATGAAATATGTATATAGAATGACGGTATAGGTGATTACTGCTGGAGATAGGATGAAATTGAAAATCAGACGAAATATCTTGAAAGACTCCGCGACCTTATCCTCGTTCTGGCGGACAAGGGTACAGAACACTTGAGGAGCCAACACGAACCAGATGAATTGAAAAACATGCTCATAGAAATGCTTAGGTTCGTCAATGCCAAAGATATAGAAAAAAGATCCAACAATAGCTAACACAGCCAGATTGAAAATGCCCGTGATTAGCAGTCCGAAAAACATCTGTGTAACGACATGCAGCACATGGGCAGCAAATGAGCGGTTATCCATCCGACGGTTGCCAACAATAAGCAGGATGGCTGCGAGAACGTAGGTAAACACAAAACCGTAAGTCCAGAGAAAGGGTCTCAGGTTAAGGATCATCAAAGGTAGGAAGAAGAAGAAAGAGGCGTAATAAGCCCAATGATTCACCCGATGAAGCCAGAAGGCCAATGCCATTAGGGGCACGAAAAACCACAGAATGTCACCATTCACTACACTTTCAAGCTGTGCTGACTTCTCATTCCATTCATGAGTTTCACTATCCCAAACGGCAATGATAAAGAACACCACTCCAAGTGCAAACTCAACAGGGAAACGTTGTGGGCTCTTCAGCAACTGCTGCAATATTGTTTTCAGTTTTATATGCATCTTTTTATTGCGCAATAGTATGATGTGAAATTACGAAAACTTGCATGTATCATGACTGTTTTAACACTTGAAAACTGTCCGAATCATTTATTCTTCCTTATCAAGAATATAGAATCCAGCTTCTGACGGATGGTCAAACACCAAGCTGTTTGGGTTCTCCTTGGTTAGCAACCATGTCATCCAGATGTCACCAGCAGCCGCAGAAATAAATATAACTCCCCATACGAGCAAGGGCAAACTGCCAATAAAAAGAGCCACAACAGACGGAACAATGCCCAATACAATACATGGCATCAGAGCTCCCGCCATATAACCCCGAATCCGCATGGGTTCGCTACAGTGGCAATAGGGAGTGAGCATCTTCCACAACACGCCAAAGCTGATGCTCTGCCACCCACTTTTTGCAAAACAGGCCCATACCAGACCATGAATCAGCTCGTGGACAACAGTACCCACCAACAGCCCAACCATAAAGACGCCCCAACTCACTCTGTTGCCAAGAAGAGTATCCACTGGAGTGCCTCTCCAAATAAGGAAAAATGGCACGAACAACGAAATGGCAGAAACCACCAAAATGAGAACGGCAAACACATTGGCTTTCACAATGTCAATTGCCACCATGCGTTTGTTTTCAAGATTTAGTTCTTCCATACGCTTCAAACGTCCTTTCTGCATTGCAAAGATAGTAAACTTTTTTGATTCCAAATGGTATTTAGTTGTTTTATTGCTGAATGAAGATACCAACAAGCGAAAATTGTTCTACACAGTGTATACAAAAGTGAAGAATGTGGAAATGTAAAGAATTGCACAAATCAGCCAATAAGCGATTCAGCCATTTGTGCCCTACTTAAAGTCATTTCAGTTCATCGCCACGGATGCCCAAGGCGCTCATCAGCGAATAGCCAAGAATTTCTTGACGGAAATTGCCGCCAGGCATAGGTTGCATGGCAAACATGGTGATGCGTTTCTCATCATCAACTTGGCGTAAGGCGACACATAGACGGCCATAGGCATCGCCATCCTCAGTGTTAGGAATAATCATGACACGACGTACATCCTTTTGCGAGAGAACTAATTGGGATAGGTCAACAAGCAAATCTGTCTTGGTAGTGAGTTTATCCACTGCTATGGCATTGATAACAAACTCGCCGAGGGCACCCATGAACGCCTTTCCATTCAGTTCTGAGGAAAAAGAGGCTGGAACAAAATTCTGCATGTGCTCCTTGTCAGGATTGTGAACAAGAATTACCGAGGTCTCTTGCTGCTGTTCGCTCTGCCGCACCCCACCATCGAGGGCTATGCACTCAGTCCAACGTGCCATGTCGGCAGCAGGAATGCGACGCCCAAGCATGCGCTCAAAATTCACTGTCAAATTGAATGCCACACGGTCTACATAGTCAGCATCAGCGATAATCACATTTTCGCTCCACTCTTTCTTGATGTCAAAATCGTTTTTCATATGGTGCAAAGGTACGAATAAACAAGCAAAAAGCAAAATATTATCTGGTGTTTTCCCAACGCTAAGTTCATGTGATAAGGCAAAAGAACAGTTTTTTGTCCAAATAATTGGTTGCTGCCACTAATATTTCAAGAATTTTATGTACTTTTGCATCAACATATTTTCAGGAAAAGCAACATGAAAAAATATTATATATACATCACCGCTATTGTATTGATGTTGTACCAGCTGAACGTGGCAGCACAAGGTACGGTCGATGACCAACGGAGGTCTATGCTACTTGACGACAGCCTGATTACAAATACAGACACGCTGGTCAGCGACACTTTGGATTGGCCTAAAAATCTGCGCTCAAAAATAGAGCTTCTACTTCAAAGTGAACTGTTCAAAACGTCAACTGTAGGATTGGAAATCTACGACCTAACGGCCGATTCCGTGCTATTCTGTTTCAATCAACAACAACGCATGAGACCTGCCTCGACCATGAAAGTAATCAATGCGGTGGCATCGCTTGACAAGCTTAGTGGCTCACACCTTTTCAAGACAAGACTATACTACACCGGACGAGTTGAAAACAACGTACTCAAGGGGGACGTCTACTGTAAAGGAGGATTCGATCCACTATTCAACACTGATGATTTGAGAGCATTTGCAGAGAGTTTGCACAAGGTTGGCATTGATACCATCAAAGGAAATATTTGCGCCGACTTGTCCATGAAAGACAGCGACCTGCTAGGCGAGGGATGGTGCTGGGACGACGATAATCCTCAATTGTCTCCACTGCTCTTGAGGGGCAAAAACAATTTCATGAAAAACTTCTGCTCAGAGTTACGACGCATGGGGCTTGTACATGTGGGCGACACCTTGAAAGCAGACACTCCTGCCAAAGCCACCGAATTGTGTAGCCGATTCCATACCATTGACCAGATTCTGATGAAGATGATGAAGAAAAGCGACAATCTGTTTGCAGAGTCGCTATTCTACCAATTGGCAGCTAGCAGTGGGGTTTATCGGGCAAGCGCCAAAAACGCCAAGCAGCAAATAAACAAGCTGATCAAGAAATTAGGTTTCAACGACACCGACTATTATATTGCCGATGGAAGCGGACTGTCGCTATATAACTATGTCTCACCTGAGTTATTGGTTGCATTTCTACGCTATGCCTACCAGAATGACAATATATTTATTCACCTTTTGCCATCGCTCCCTGTAGCTGGCGTCGATGGAACTTTGGCAAACAGAATGACCAATGGATTGGCCAACAAAAACGTGAAGGCAAAAACAGGCACGTTGACTGGCATCAGTTCGCTTGCAGGCTATTGCACTGCAGCCAACGGCCATCAGCTTTGTTTTGCCATCATTAACATGGGCGTTCGCAAAACTGCGATGGGTCAACGGTTCCAAGACAATGTCTGCAAAGCCATGTGTGAACAGTAATCATCTTTTTTGAGTATATATGTTTAGAGACCTATAGAAGATGGAGACAATAGAGAAATACATAGAACAACTTATCAGTCTCACTGGAATTAACGGTGATACCATACCTGTCATGCGCCACATCTTGCTTGTGTTGGCAGCTTTCCTGCTTGCTTTCCTTGCCGGATACGTGTGTAGAAAATTATTGGTCCCTCTCATTCTCAAACTAACAGCAAAGACCGACACAAAATGGGACGATGTGCTTTTCAACAAGCAGGTGCTTGTGGCTGCATGCCAAATTGTACCGGCCATTGTCATATGGCAATTGCTGCCAATGGTGTTCTACGAATATCCCTTAGTTAGGGAACTGCTTACACGCGCCACCGCCATATACATCACGGTGATGTCAGTTCGTCTGACTTTTGTATTCATCTCTTCGTTCAAAGATTTGGATGGCGACAAGCGTACTTCCACACAACAGTATGTCTACTCTTTTATGGGCGTGATGAAAATACTGATGGTCTGCATCGCTACCATTGTGGTGGTTTCCATTATCATTGACAAGGACCCGCTCAAACTTTTCGCTGGACTGGGAGCCACTTCGGCCGTGCTCATGCTGGTTTTCCAGGACACCATCAAGGGACTTGTTGCTGGCATCAGGCTCACAAGCAACGATATGCTCCATAAAGGCGACTGGATAACTGTTCCGAAAGCTGGTGCCAACGGCATCGTGGAAGACATGTCACTGACAACCGTGAAGATACGAAACTTTGACAATACCATTGTAACAGTGACACCACAGGCACTTGTTGACGATTCTTTCCAAAACTGGATAGGCATGCAGCAAGGCGATGGGCGAAGAGTGAACAGAAAAGTGTATTATGATTTCCGCTGCATAAGGCTCATTGACGAAAGGCTCCGTAATGAACTCATCGAGAATAATTATTTTAAGGCAGAGGAAATCAATGAAGAGATGGTAAACCTCACTCTCTATAGAAAATATGTGGAGAAATATCTGGGCAGTCATCTAGAAGTAAATTCCGACATGACACTCATGGTAAGGCAATTAGAAGCCACACAATGCGGGCTGCCTGTGGAGTTCTATTTCTTCTTGAAAGACAAAAATTGGGTGAATTACGAACACAACATGGCCGAGATTATGGAGCACATTTATGCGTTGGCTCCTGTATTCGGACTGAAGATCTACGAACAATACCCTGACCAATAATAAAAAAGCAACTACCCGAATCGGATAATTGCCTTTCGTAGCGAGGGTGGGTCACGATCCCACGACCTCCGGATTATGAATCCGACGCTCTAACCAGCTGAGCTACCTCGCCATCCGCCTGAAAGAAATAATAGCCTTAACAAAAAAGCTATCTGCGCAGAATATGGCATTCACCTCTTTCCTATTTGGCGGGTGCAAAGGTAATATAAAAACTTTAAATACACAAAAATATTTTGGAATTATTTTTGCCAATGACAAGTTTTTTTGTAAATTTGTCGCGGAAAAATCATAAAATCTAACGAAATACATTATCCACAGATGGGAAAACAACAGATTCTTATCGAAAAAGAGCTGAAATGCAAATCGGCTAACATCATCTGGAAAATAATCAGCACCCCCGAAGGACTTGCCAAATGGATTGCCGACGATGTGGCGGACGAAGGAGAATGGCTGAGATTCACCTGGGGAGAAACTTGGAGCAACCATGAAATACGCCGCGCACGAAAACTTGAGGAGCAGCGATTCGATTATATACGTTTCGCATGGGAAAACGATGAAAATGACGAATACTGGGAGCTAAAAATTGAGAAAAGCGAACTAACGGGCGACTTCATTTTGATTATCACCGACCACGCTCTGGCTGAGGACGTAGATGCGTTGGAAGATATATGGGACAGCAATCTTGAACAACTGCACAACAACACCGGATTATAGAATCTACGAAGGACAAGGCAAGTCGAAGTAAACATTTATTATTAGTAAAGAATCCTTTATTTCTAGGATTTTGATTTTTTATTGGACTTCATGACATTTGATTCAGAAGAATTTAGTATCTTTGCACGCTGCATTTGGTGTGCATCAATATAATAATGTTCAGAATCAAGAAACTCGACATATTCATTGCCAAGCAGTTCACCCTGCTGTTCATTGGAACATTTTTCATTTGCCAGTTTGTGCTGATGATGCAGTTCCTATGGAGATATATCGACGAACTTATTGGCAAAGGCCTCTCCATGGAAGTGCTGGCTCAATTCTTCTGGTATATGGGATTGATGCTTGTACCTCAAGCGCTTCCCTTGGCCATTCTTCTCTCGTCGTTAATCACATTTGGTAATCTTGGCGAAAGCAGTGAGCTCACAGCAATCAAGGCTGCTGGCATCTCACTGATGCAGGCTTTCAGGTCGCTGATATTTCTGACCGTTTGTATTATGCTGGGCTCTTTCTTTTTTCAAAACAATATAGGTCCCAATGCCAACAGGTCGCTTGGGCAGTTGCTGCTGTCAATGAAACAGAAGAGTCCAGAACTGGAGATTCCCGAAGGCATTTTCTATGATGGCATACAAGGCACAAATATTTATGTTCAGAAGAAAGATACAAAGACAGGTATGCTATACGGTATGATGATTTACCGTATGACCGACAGTTTTGAAGATGCAGCTATCATTCTCGCTGATTCTGGTAAAATCCAATCTACCGCTGAGAAAAAACACCTGCTACTCACCTTATACAGTGGAGAATGGTTCGAAAACATGAAGAGCCAGGAACTAGCAGGTAGTGCCAATGTGCCTTATCGCAGAGAGAGCTTCACTCAAAAGCAGATAGTACTAGACTTCGACGCAGACTTTAACCTGACCGACGCTGGTGTACTTTCAAACGATGCACGTGGAAAAAGCCTGAGACAAATCAGTCACGACATCGATTCCATCAGTATCCAATACGACAGCATTGGAAGGTCGTTCTATTTGGAGTCGAAACAAATGTATTATTCCGGATCAGCTCAAATCAGCAAAAAGGATTCCATTCGAGCATCTAAAATGGCATCCACAAAAGCCTTCAACATAGACACTGTGTTCAACAAACTAAGTCCACAGAAAAAACAACAGGCATTCTCTTATGCATCGCGACGTGCCCAACAGCACACAAGCGACTTGGAATTCAAGGCAATGGTGCTCCACGACGCAGACCGAATCATCCGAATGCACAAAATATGGGCCATCGACAAATTCACGCTTTCCCTGTCGTGCTTGATTTTCTTCTTCATTGGTGCACCGCTGGGAGCCATTATCAGAAAAGGAGGACTAGGCATTCCTGTGATTATCTCGGTATTTGTGTTTATAGTATACTACATTTTCGACAGCACAGGCTATCGCATGTCAAGAGATGGCATGTGGACTATTTGGTTCGGTAAAGGCATTGCAACTGCGGTATTAGCTCCGCTGGCAGTTTTCTTCACCTATAAGGCCAACAACGATTCCGTAGTATTTAACATGGATGCTTATCGCACCATTTTAATGAAACTGTTAGGATTGCGCCTAAAACGGCATGTCTTTGCAAAGGAAGTCATCATCCAACAACCTGCATATCTTGAAGATGCAAATATTCTCCAACAAATCAACAATGATGCAACCAACTACGCCCATGCCCACAAGCTTTATCGTCTTCCCAACCCTATTAAGGTTTTTTTCAAATATGAGCCTGACGATGAAATTGAACGCATCAACGACCAACTGGAGTCCACCATAGAGGATTTGACAAATACCAGAGACAAGATGATAATCACTGAACTGAACCATTACCCTATCATTTCCACTAAAGCGCACACACGACCATTCGAGCACAAGTGTATGAACATCGTGGCCGCCGTGCTTGTTCCCGTAGGGCTGTTTCTATACATCAGAATGTGGGTGTTCAGGTTACGCTTACTCAAAGATTTGCGTGTCACCAAGCAAATAAACACGTTGATAATCGGCAGAATTGAAGAGATGGCGTCGAAAGACAAGTGATGAAACGAAGGAAAAGAGAATACGATAAATTCTCAATAATTCTAGATTATATAATATATTATTAAGGTATATACAAATGGGAGTATTCAAACTCGACAGCATTGAAGATGCTGTAAAAGACTTCAAACTAGGAAAATTCGTTATTGTTGTTGATGACGAAGACCGTGAAAACGAAGGCGATCTGATATGTGCAGCAGAAACCATAACACCTGAAATGGTGAATTTCATGCTTAAGAATGCACGAGGTGTGCTTTGTGCACCTATCACAAACTCCAGATGCGAAGAACTGGAACTACCTCATCAAGTAATGGAAAACACATCCATGCTCGGCACACCGTTCACTGTGACTATCGACAAGTTGGAAGGATGCAGCACAGGTGTGTCGGCCCACGACCGCGCCGCCACTATTCGTGCACTGGCCGACCCGAACTCAACACCTCATACGTTTGGACGCCCGGGGCACATCAATCCGTTATACGCCCAAGACAATGGAGTGTTGAAAAGGAGCGGTCACACCGAAGCAGCCATTGACCTTTGCCGTCTAGCTGGTATGTATCCCGCTGGAGCTCTCATTGAAATCATGAACGAAGACGGCAGCATGGCACGCATGCCTCAGTTGGTTGAATTCGCAGAAAAGCACGATCTCAAAATCATCACCATCAAAGACTTGATTGCGCACAGACTGAAAAAAGATTCTTTGGTGGAGAGAGGTGAGGAAGTGGATATGCCAACACAATATGGACATTTCAAGATGGTTCCTTTCCGACAGATAAGCAACGGACTGGAACATTTCGCACTCATCAAAGGCGAATGGAAAGAAGGCGAGCCCGTGATGGTCCGTGTTCACTCTTCGTGTGCAACTGGAGATATTCTCGGAAGTTTGCGATGCGATTGCGGAGAACAACTGCACAAATCCATGCAAATGATTGAAAAAGAGGGAAAGGGCGTATTAGTGTATATCCAACAAGAAGGAAGAGGTATCGGACTAATGAACAAAATTGCTGCATACAAACTTCAAGAGGAAGGATACGACACTGTGGAGGCCAACGTGCATCTGGGTTTCAAGCCCGATGAGCGCGACTATGGTTGCGGAGCACAGATTCTTAGAAAACTAGGCGTGCAGAAAATGCGACTTCTGACAAACAACCCGGTAAAACGTGTTGGACTAGAAGCCTATGGACTGGAAATCGTGGAGAACATCCCAATAGAAATCAAGCCAAACCCTTATAACTTAAAATATCTGAAGACAAAAAAAGACAGAATGGGACATCTACTCCATCTGTAACAGGATGAAACATAAGACCAATCTTTTTTTGACACTTTGCAGTAATAAAAAAGTATTTATTTCGTTTTATCAAATATATTAATTAATTTTGCAGCATATTCTATAGGCTGTCCACGTAAGACAACAATAATAAATAATCGTAAATATGGGAAATTTATCAAATCGCCTTAATCGTCTAGCACCATCTGCGACCCTTGCCATGTCCCAGAAGAGTAGCGAAATGAAAGCCGCAGGTATTGATGTCATTAACCTTAGTGTCGGAGAACCCGACTTCAACACACCAGACCATATCAAAGAAGCTGCCAAACAGGCAGTTGACAACAATTGGTCAAGGTACTCTCCCGTACCCGGCTATCCAGAATTGCGGAAGGCAATCGTTGAAAAACTCAAGAAAGAAAACCATTTGGACTATTCTGTCAACGAAATCCTCGTTTCCAACGGAGCCAAGCAAAGTGTCTGCAACACAGTAATGGCCCTTGTTAACGATAGCGAAGAAGTCATCATACCAGCGCCCTATTGGGTAAGCTATCCCCAAATGGTAAAACTGGCAGGTGGAGAGCCAGTAATCGTCGAAGCACCTTTTGACCAGAACTTCAAAATGACTGCCGAGCAATTGGAGGCCGCCATTACACCCAAGACCCGAATGCTGATTCTCTGTTCACCCAGCAATCCTACAGGCAGCGTCTATTCTGCACAAGAACTGGAAAGTCTTGCCAAAGTGATTCTCAAGCACGAAGACCTGTTCGTGCTGGCCGATGAAATCTACGAACATATCAACTACACAGGAAAACACGCAAGTATTGCCCAATTTGATGGCATGAAAGAACGTACCATCATCGTGAACGGAGTAAGTAAAGCTTATGCTATGACTGGATGGCGCATAGGGTACATTGCAGCACCAGAATGGATTGTAAAAGGATGCAACAAACTGCAGGGACAATACACTAGTGGTCCATGCTCTGTAAGCCAGAAAGCCGCCGAAGAGGCATATATTGGTTCACAGGAATGCGTAGAGGAGATGCGAAAAGCCTTTGAGCGTCGTCGTGACCTAATCTACAAATTGGCAAAAGACATCCCAGGATTAGAGGTGAACAAGCCAGAAGGAGCATTCTACCTGTTCCCGAAATGCAGCAGTTTCTTTGGAAAAAGCAATGGGGAGACAGTCATCAATAATTCCACCGACTTGGCTATGTACCTGCTTGAGAAAGGACATGTGGCTACTGTTGGCGGTGATGCCTTCGGCGATCCTGAGTGCTTCCGCATGAGCTATGCCACAAGCGACGAAAACATCGTTGAAGCCATGCGCAGAATCAAAGAAGCATTGGCAAAACTGAATTGAAAGAGACTGTGCGAGAGCAAATATAATGCAGAGAAGAAACAAAAATGGGTTTTTGCCCCGTTAAATTCTGTTAACTACTCCTTTCTTTGCTTATAATTTGTTATCTTTGCCAAGTCTATTCAAAACTAAAACAAAAATAAATTGCATTTTGCAAGCTATATAGAATTAAAGAATTTTTTAAACTTAATTTATTAATAACTAAAATTTTAAATTCAAAATTATGGCAACTACACAAGCTAAAGCAGCGAATCCTAAGAAAAAGTCAGGATTCCAGGGAGTTCAAGCAGCAATTTGGATTATCGTAGCATGTTTCATTGCAGCTGTTTGTTTCTACAAATTTGTTTTGGGTAACCCCGCAAACTTCGTTGACGGCAACCCTGAAAATGCAGTTAAGGATGGAAGCCTCTTAGGTTTGGTTTACAAAGGAGGTATCGTCGTTCCTGTGATTATCACTTTGCTGTTCACCGTTATCGCCCTAAGCATCGAGCGTTGGCTGGCTCTCCGCACAGCTTTCGGTAAAGGAAAGCTCCCCAAGTTTGTTGCTAACATCAAGGCCGCTCTCAAGGCTAACGATTTCGCAAAAGCACAGAAGCTTTGCGATGACCAAAAAGGTACTGTTGCAAACGTTATTGGCGCTACACTAGCTACCTATAAGAAGATGGAAGCTACTACAGGCGTTAGCAAGGAAGAGAAGATCGCAAAGATTCAGGCAGCTTACGATGAGGCAACACAGCTCGAGATGCCTACTCTGCAGATGAACATGCCTATCCTCGCTACTATCGTTACATTAGGTACTCTTACCGCTCTGTTCGGTACTGTGGTTGGTATGATCCGTTCATTCGCCGCTTTGGCAGCTGGTGGTGGTGGTGACTCTCTCGCTCTGTCACAAGGTATTTCTGAGGCCCTCGTTAATACCGCATCTGGTATTTTGACATCTTGGGGTGCTGTTATTGCCTATAACTACTACACGAACAAGATCGACAAGCTGACCTACGCTCTTGACGAGGTTAACTACACCATCGCTCAGACTTACGAAGAGAACCACAAGGATGAGGCTTAATTTTTGCTAACCCTTTAAAACATTTATCATTATGGGTAAAGTAAAAGTTAAGAAAAGTGACGTCTGGAT
>CACZPU010000082.1 GCA_902783165.1 uncultured Prevotellaceae bacterium | reverse complement strand
TGAAGGATGAGGCTTTCGCTGAGGCCTTGATGCTCGGGGATGTGCTGATTCCAGATGGGGCAAGCATTGTGAAGGCGTGCAGATGGATGGGCGCCAAGAGTCAACCGAAGGAAAGGATTGCCGGATGGGACTTGTTCGTGTATGAGATGGAACGGCTGAATGGTCAGGCAGGAAATGAGAAAACAGAGGAAAAGAAACGGCATAGAGTCATGTTCTTGGGAAGCTCAGAGAAGGTGCTGGCACTCATCAAGGAAAGGGCTGCGAAGGACTATCCACATTTGGAAGTAGTGACATATTCGCCGCCTTATAAGGAAACATTCTCTAAGGAGGATGATGAGAGGATGATAAAGGCAATCAACGACGTGAAACCTGACTTGCTTTGGATAGGAATGACTGCACCGAAACAGGAGAAATGGACATATGGACATTGGAGCGAACTGGCCATCGACTGCCACGTGGGAACCATCGGGGCGGTGTTCGACTTCTATGCAGGCACGGCTAAAAGGGCCCCACAATGGTGGCAGGAACACTCGCTGGAGTGGCTGTATAGGTTGATAAAGGAACCACGAAGGATGTGGAAACGCTATCTGGTGGGCAACGTGTTGTTCCTGTGGAACATCCTGATGAACGAAATGGGGAGGAAACAATGAACAGTGATGTCAACAACATATTCTTTGAACTGCTGAGGTATTCGATAGGAAGCAGTAAGAAGTTTGAACAGATGACTCTTACACGAGAGCAGTGGGAGGCGATGCATGAAATGGCCGTCAAACAGACGGTGTTAGGCATTTGCTTTAATGGCTTGAAAAAACTGCCGCATGAACTGAGGCCAAGCAAGTTGATTTTCTTCTCATGGTTTGCTGAGGCAGAGAGCATTGAAAAGAAAAACAAGGATGTGAATATCTGTGCTTACAAACTGAGCCGTGGGTTTAAAAAGAAAGGGTTCTGCTCTTGTCTGCTGAAAGGACAGGGGAATGCTATGATGTATCCCAATCCGATGATGAGGACGTCTGGGGACATTGATATGTGGATGGTGCCCATGGGGGAGAAACTGATGGTGGACGATGATGCTGTACTCCATTTCGTGAGAACTCATTTTGGACCATCACATTTCTGCTATCATCATGTGGATGTACCAGACTATCATGATGTTGGGGTGGAGATTCACTATCGTCCGTCGTTTATGAATAATCTTCTGAATAACAGGAAATTACAGAATTATTTTAAAGAACATCTGGAAGAACAGTTTCACCATGAACAGCTGTTGCCTGACACGCCCGGGCCGGTGGCTGTACCAACAATTGACTTTAACGTGGTGTTCCAGATGGCTCATCTTTCAAACCACTTTTTCAATGAGGGCCTGGGACTGCGCCAGCTGATGGACTACTATTTCTTGTTGAAAAAACGATGGGAAGAATGGAATGGCACCGATAAAGATGTGTCTGCTGGCAAGGAGGCGGAACTTTTCAAGCATTTGGGGCTGTATAAGTATGCAACGGCTGTAATGTGGGTGTTGAAGGAGGTGTTTAGCATGCCTGAAGAATGGATGGTGGTGCCTGCCAGCAGAAAAAGGGGAAAGTTCCTGTTGAGCGAGATCATGCTCTCGGGGAATTTTGGACAGTTTGATGAACGGGTAGGCGACTCGATGAAAGATAACAGCTTGGGCAGAAACATTCAACGCCTGCGGCGAGATGTGAGGTTGATGCGCCGTTATCCGTCGGAGTGCCTATGGGAACCCGTGTTCAGATTATGGCACTACAGATGGCGCAGAAAACATCGAAATGTTGAACAATCATAACGTTGGAGCATGTTTTGTAAATTGTTTTTGAAATCAATAAAATATCAGTCCAAAATTTGGCTGATTTTTTTTTTTGTTTTATCTTTGCATTAATTCTGAGAAAAGGACTGCATCAGACGAATAGAAAAAGCTGTTTTCTTTGCGCCCGTTTGCAATATCTAAAAACTGATTTGAGAAACATTCTTACATGTAAATAAGATGAGGTCGGCTGCAAACAAATCATTCTGGATCTTATCGGTTGTCTCTTTTATCGACTGGGTGACACTCAACCTCTCGTTGGGCATTTCAGCCTTTTTCGGTTGGTGGCCCATGGACGACATGCTTAGTTATGGGGTCATCGACGACTTGGTGCTGGCCAACATAGCCTATCTGATTGCACGTCTCTATCAGCCTATCTCATTGCATCAGAGAATGGTGTCGCCGACTATCGTCTTGAGGAATGCCTTTAAGACGGCTTTACTGTATATTTTGGTGTATGATGCCCTTCTGGGTATGACTCATGCTTTCGTTCCTGGATTCTTCCGTTCGTTGACTGTTTTTGCTGTGACCTTTGTCTGCATCACCTTTGAGCGTGTATTCCTGCGCAAAATATTGCATTGGGTGAGGTATGTAGGTCGTGACAGAGTGAAGGCTGCACTGGTGGGCAGCGGAGTGATGATGAGTGCCGTGAAGAGTGAGATGGGCAGTGCCATGAACGGTTACGAAGTGGTGGGTGAGTTTGCCACGGACGGCAAAATGCCAGAGCAAAGGTCGTTGGACGATTTGATGCATGTTGTGGAGAAACGAGAGGTGGACGAGGTGTTCTTGTCGATGGCCAATAAATATGATGACGAATGGTTGCAAATGCTGTTGGATGCCTGTGAACAACAGGTGATAAGGGTGTTCTATGTACCAGAAAGCTACTCGAGCAAAGAACGCCGTACTATACCCTTGGAGTTTGGAAACGCCTATGTGATGGCCCAATATAACGAACCGTTGATGAATGTGAAGAACCGTTTCAAGAAACGTATCTTTGATTTGGTCATAACAATTCCTTTCCTCTTCCTGGTGTTTCCGTTCGTTTATTTGATAGTTGCATTGGTGACGAAGCTTACCATGCCTGGGCCTGTGTTCTTCAAACAGAAGCGTACCGGATATGACGGTAAAGAATTCTGGGTGTACAAGTTCCGTTCGATGAAGATGAATGACGATGCCGACAGCGTGCAAGCCACGAAAGACGATCCGCGTGTGTCCAAATGGGGACAGATACTGAGACATACCAACATCGACGAACTGCCACAGTTTATCAATGTGTTGAAAGGAGAGATGAGTATTGTTGGCCCAAGACCGCATATGCTGGCTCATACCGAATACTATAGTGCAAGGATTGGCCATTACATGATTAGGCATTTTGTGAAGCCTGGCATCTCTGGATGGGCACAGACTCATGGACTGAGGGGAGAGACAAAGACTGTGGACGACATGGCTCGCAGGGTGGAAATGGATATCTGGTACATAGAGCACTGGAGCCTATGGCTTGATGTGTCGATTATCTTGAAGACTATCAAGGACGTGATAACGGGAGACGAAATGGCTTATTAGGAATGACTATCACATGACTATTACTTCCAAATCTTCGTAAATGCTTTGGGATATAAATAAAAAGAAGAAGCACTGGGGGTCATCGTGACCACCAGTGCTTCTTCTTTGGGGGAGCATCGTTGATGCTATGTCGTTCGCGCAACAGGTCGTGCCAAGTGCGCCCATGCTTAATCATATCGTAGATGATTCCCCAATCGGGAAGACCACCCACATTGCGGTCGTCGATGAACATATCGACTTTCAACTTCCGGGAGAAATGGTTGTTCTTTGACGGCTCTTCCTCTGGATAGTCGCGATTGACGGCATAGAACTCAACCCCTCTGTCGCGGCACCAATTGATGGCCTCGTCTAACAACTCACCCTCACGGACAGACCAGAGTATGAGCCGATGATGGTCTTTGAGGAGCATTCGCAACGTCTCTGTGGCGAATGGCAGTTCACGTCCAATCTTTGGGTACGCATGTTCAACAATGGTACCATCGAAATCAACTGCTATCGTCATCCGTTATCTCTTTACACTGTCATCGTTCTTGTCGCCGTAACGACTGTTTGTATAGTTACCATACTGGCCATAAGTGCCATATTGGTGAGAACCGTATCCGTAACCGTAACGACCATAACCATAACGGCCATAGGAACCATAGCGTCCGTAAGCACCGTAACGACCGTAGCCATAGCGTCCATACTTGCCATACTTACCGTATCCATAATAATAGCCATATTTCTTCTTCGACATGTCGATGCCATTGATGACAATGGCCATGTTGGGAAGCTTCTTCTCGATGGCCAGGCTATTGATGAGCTGGAAACTGCTCTTCGGTGTGAAGTCGGCACGACACATGTAGACAGTGGCATCGCAGACGCGAGCAATCTGAAGTGTGTCGGTAACCAAACCAACAGGAGCCGTGTCGATGATGATGTAGTCGTAGAGGTCGCGAAGAATGTTTATGACGGTGTCAAGTGCCGGACGGGCTATCATCTCAGCTGGGTTAGGAGGAATGGGACCGGCCATCAGCGTGTCGAGGTTTTCGTTAATGCCTGAAGAGAGAATCTGCTCCTTGACGTCCTCCACTGTTGGGTTGCTCTGCTGCAATAGGGGGGTGATGCCATGATGGTGGTCGTTGATTTCAAGCAGCTCTGCCAAACGAGGCTTGCGGATATCGAGACCGACCAAAATGACCTTCTTCCCAAGCAGGGCGAAGCTAACGGCAATGTTGGCGGCGTTGAAGGTCTTACCTTCGCCTGATGTGCTGGACGTGAACATCACCACCTTTTGCCCCTCAGACAACATGAACTGGAGGTTGGTTCGCATGGAGCGGAATATCTCCTCCATTTGGTTGTTCTTGTTCTCGTGCACCACAATGTCGGCCTTGGTCTTAGCCGTATCACTGGCGATGGCGACATCGGCAAGGATGGGCAGTTCGGTGAGACGGGCAACATCCTCGTGGCCTTCAATACGATAGCGGAAGAAGTTGACAAGGAAGATGATGAGGCTGGGCAGCAAGATGGCTATTGCTAACGCAATGAGGTAAATCAACTTGTTGTTAGGGCTGACCTGACCACCATATTTCGGCAGTTCAATCATCTTTCCTTTGTCGGCTGTGGCAGCAAGAGAGATGGAGTTCTCCTCGCGCTTCTGGAGCAACATCAGATAAAGGCCGCTCTTCACTTCCTGCTGGCGTCCAATCTGCGTGAGGATTCGTTCCTGCTCGGGAGTACGGCTGATTTCGCCGGTGTATTGACCATGCTGTGAGGCAATGGCATTCCTTTGGATAGTGGCATTGCGGCGGGCTTGAGCCAATGACTGCTTGATGCTGCTATTGATTTCGTCGAGCTGTTCGGTGAGCGGTTCCACGATAGGGCTGTTTTCAGCCGCTGTGCGGAGCAATCGGTTACGCTCAAGGGCTATCTTATTGTATTCGTTAATCAACTGATTGGCAGAAGCATCCTGGAGTCCTACTGTGGGCAGCAGTGACGAACGGTTGGATGTGTTGACGGCACTTGAGACATCATCAATCAAAGCAATTTGTGTGTTGATGTCGTTGAGCTTTTGCTCGTAGGCAGATGCATTGGCAGATGACTCGCGCGCATCGGTTTTCAATTCAACCAGACGGTTGCGGCGCTTGTAACTCTCCAATGCTCCATCGGTACTTCCCAACTCGCCATTGATTTTGGCCAGACGCTCGTTGATGAACTCTTCGGTGCGGACAGCAACTTCGTTCTTGTCGGCATTGGCTTGACGGTTATAGCAAACCACCAATTGGTTGAGGTAGTCCATGGCGCGGCGTGGAACCTGGTCGACCATAGACAATGTCAACACAGACGATTCCTCTGATTTCTGGGTAACGGAGAGGGCACCAGCATATTTTCCCGCCATCATTCGTGGTGAGGTAATAGACACGCGCAGCGTTCTGCCTTCGGGAAGTGTCTGTCTGCCCGAAGCATTGAATGTGATATATCCTGCGTTGGTACGAATCATGGTTGGGAACTGCGTGATGGTACGTTTGATGCCATACGGGCCACGCATGTTGAATTCATCGGTTGGAACGTAGTATACACCTGTCACTTCGTAGTTGTTGCCCGTACGCTTGATAGACAAGTTGATGGTGGAATTGAGTCTTTCAAGGTGAGCAGGGTCGATGTCAACGGTGATGGGCTGGTCTTTGTAAAGGATATTGCCCGTGATGCGTCCTTCAAGGAAATAGTTGAGGTAGAGCTTGAGGTCGCGCACAACATCAGCTGCTAGAATGCTTGACGAAAGAATTTGCATCTCGTTTTGAATACCCAGACTTTGGGAAATGAGTCCAAGGTTCTCCATGCTTTGGAGGCTATTGTTCCTACGTCCACGTCCATCGTCTTCCTTGACCAACATCTTTGCATAAGCATTGTAGTTGGGCATGGTATAGCGCAAATGAAGGTAGGCGGCCCCCAAGCAGATGATTAATGAAAGAGCGAACCATTTCCAATTGAGGACCAAGGCCTTGTAAATGGTTCCAAAATTAAACGAGGAACTCTCTTCCTCAATAATCTCAGTCTGAATGTTATTGGTTTCTTCTGCCATATCTGTATTATTTTTGTTTTTCTTATTCTTGGTTATTGCTGTTTATCTTTGTTGATAAGGTCTTTCGCTTAGTGCAAGCAGATATTTGCCATATTCGTTCTTTGCCATCGGAGCAGCTACCTCTCGCAACTTCTTCGCGTCAATCCATCCGCGTTTGTAGGCAATCTCTTCAAGGCATGCAATCTTCAAACCTTGGCGTTTCTCAATGACCTCTATAAATGTACTTGCCTCGGAAAGACTGTCGTGTGTACCAGTATCTAACCATGCGAAGCCACGTTGGAATGGTTTCACCTGAAGCTTGCCTTGTTTCAGGTATTCCTGATTCACAGTTGTAATCTCCAGTTCACCTCGTGCACTTGGCTTGATGTGCTTGGCAATCTCCACCACGCTGTTTGGATAGAAATAGAGACCTACCACTGCATAATGGCTCTTAGGATGCTGGGGCTTCTCCTCGATGGACAAACATTTGCCATCGGCATCGAACTCTGCTACACCGTAACGCTCCGGATCGTTCACCCAATAGCCGAAGACAGTAGCCTTGTCGTTTTGCTCAGCATCTATTACACTCTGCTTTAATAGTGATGTAAAGCCGGCACCGTAGAAAATGTTATCGCCCAACACCAAACATGCGGCATCGTCGCCAATGAACTCTTCGCCAATGATGAATGCCTGGGCAAGACCATCCGGACTTGGTTGCTCGGCATACTCAAAATGCACACCGAAGTCGGAGCCATCGCCCAACAGACGTTTGAATCCCGGCAAATCGTAGGGAGTGGAAATAATCAGTATGTCACGAATACCTGCCAGCATCAAGGCTGATACCGGATAGTAAATCATCGGTTTGTCGAATATGGGAATGAGCTGCTTGCTGATTCCTTTTGTGATAGGGTAGAGACGTGTGCCACTGCCACCAGCTAATACGATTCCTTTCATAAATACACTATTTAAACGCAAAGATAAATGCCCCGGGAAATGGTTGGATAACCCGTCAACATCTTATCTTCGCTATTTTTGTGCAAAGATAATAAGAATATTGATAATATTCAAAAATTATTTTGTTTTTTGATAAATTCGGTGTACTTTTGCAAACGTTTATTTTAGAAATAGTACAATAATGGGATTTTTTGACAAGTTATTCGGACGTAACCGAAACGATAAAAAAGCCGGAGGCATGGAAGACTACATGACTCTGATAAGAGTATATTTTCAAGCTGCGATTGCAGAGAACACTGGCATTACCAATCTTGCCATGTTGCCAGATTTGAGAATGTTTAAGGCCACTCTCAAAGTGCCGACAGTCAACAACAAATTGGGCATCGGCGAGAAGAAGCGTTGCCGCAAAATGCTCATCGATTTGTATAAGACGGACGAGGGCTTTTTTAAGGAGATAGACCAAAGCGTCAAGAAGAATTGCAGGAAACTGCAGGATGTGCAACCATATTTAATTCAGTTCCAAAACTTCACTCAGGACATCATGATGTTGACTGGAAACTTGATGAAATTCAAACTGCGCATGCCGTCATTCTTCAAGAAAGCTATCTATGCGATGACGGAGAAGACAGTAGGTGATATTTTTACAAAAAATGATTTTTCTGATGCTGGTGTGATGAAAACAGTGGCTGCCATCAGACAATTCAACAAACGACTCGGATTCACCCAAAAATGGGTGACAGATTTTGTCTATCAAGTCGTCATGCTTGCAAAAAAAGAACCGAAGCCTGTTGAAAACAAATAAATTACAATTTTTCGTTGGATAAATTTTGCGGTTTCGATTTTAATTATTAATTTTGCAAAAAATATTATCTAATGGCCGACGAAAACAAAATCTTAACGCTGTTTACCACTCGTATGAGGCAGATGATTCTCCAATACCAAGAGGTAAAAAAGGAGAACGCTGAATTGCTCACACGGGTAGATGCTCGTGAGAAAGAAGTTGAAGAGCTTAAGAAGAAGTTGGAGCAGGCACAGAAAGATTACAATAGCCTCAAGATGGCAAGAATGATTGAAGTTTCCGACGGGGATATCGACTCGGCTAAAAAGAGACTTGCCACATTAATCAGAGAGGTAAATAGATGTATTACACTGCTATGTGAAAAATAACCAAGGCCGTTTGGCGGCTGGCGTTAAAAGAATCCTGGCGATGGCTGAAGAGAAAGAAAAATTACACATAAGATTGCATCTTTATGATACGGACATGGCGGTTAAGGTGAACCGCGATGAGGAAATTTATTATCGTAATGCTGCTAAACTTATAAATGATACAGTAAACACCTATTCGGGACTTCTGAAAGGAAAGAAGAGCGAAAAGGAAATATTGTATGCCGCCATGTTGGTGATTGCCCTGAAATACGAAAGTGAAAAAGGGCATAACGACACGAGCGAATATGATGATATTCTCAAAAAGCTGACCAAGGAAATTGAGGCAGTTCTTTAAAATGAGAATATTAACATACAATAAATAGAAAAATGATTTTAATAATTATTATTGCTGTAGCTGCACTGGTTGTTGGTGGAGTTTGCGGATATGTCATTTTCCGGTATGTCGCTACCGGAAAGTATAAAGAGATGGTTGAAGCTGCCGAAAAAGAGGCGGAAGTCTTGAAGGATAAGAAACTACTTGAGGTAAGGGAAAAGTTCCTTAACAAGAAAGCAGAATTGGAAAAAGAAGTACAGCAGCGGAACCAAAAGATACAGCAGAGCGAGAATCGATTGAAACAACGTGAGATAAGCCTTAACCAGCGTCAGGATGAGCTAGCACGTCGTAAACAAGACGTGGAACAGCAACAACAGCGCATAGACAACGAAAAGAAGCTGTTGCAAGTGAAGCAAGACGACTTGGAGAAGATGCAGTTGCAAGAGCGCGCCAAGTTGGAGGAACTCTCCGGGTTGAGTGCTGAAGAAGCTAAAAACCGACTGATTGAAAGTCTCAAGGACGAAGCACGCACAGATGCTGCAAGCTATATCAATGAGATTGTGGATGAGGCAAAACTCAATGCCAATGCCCAGGCGAAGAAAATCGTTATTCAGACTATTCAAAGAGTTGCCACGGAAACAGCAATAGAGAATTCTGTTAGCGTGTTCCATATCGACAATGACGAGGTAAAAGGTCGCATCATCGGCCGTGAAGGACGTAACATCCGTGCCTTGGAGGCAGCAGCCGGCGTGGAGATTGTCGTAGACGATACACCAGAAGCCATCGTTATCTCTGCTTTTGACCCAGTGAGAAGGGAAGTGTGCCGTTTGGCATTACACCAATTGGTGGCAGATGGTCGTATTCATCCGGCACGCATTGAGGAAGTTGTAGCGAAAGTGAAAAAACAGCTGGAGAACGAAATCATAGAAACCGGAAAACGTACAGCCATCGATTTGGGTATCCACGGCTTGCATCCGGAACTGATACGAATCATCGGTAAGATGAAATATCGTAGCAGCTATGGTCAGAACCTGCTCCAACATGCCCGTGAAACAGCCAACCTTTGTGCTGTGATGGCTTCTGAGCTTGGATTGAATCCCAAAAAGGCAAAGCGCGCCGGACTCTTGCATGACATAGGTAAAGTGCCCGATGAGGAAAGCGAACTCCCACATGCTTTGTATGGTGCCAAGATTGCTGAGAAATTCAAGGAGAAACCCGATATCTGCAATGCTATCGGTGCCCACCATGATGAAATGGAGATGAACACACTGCTTGCTCCTATTGTACAAGTTTGTGATGCTATCTCAGGTGCTCGTCCAGGCGCACGTCGAGAAATTGTTGAGGCATACATCAAACGACTGAATGACTTGGAGGCTATTGCAATGAGCTATCCTGGTGTGACGAAGACGTATGCTATCCAGGCCGGACGTGAACTCCGTGTCATCGTTGGCGCTGACAAGATGGACGATAAAGAAACAGAGGCCTTGTCGGGTGAAATCGCAACAAAGATTCAGAACGAAATGACATATCCCGGACAAGTGAAGATTACTGTTATCCGTGAGACTAGAAGTGTCGCCTACGCCAAATAGACAATAGCGACCATTCATTCTACCAAAAGACCTTCCTGCAATCTCATCTGAGTAAAGCAGGAAGGTCTTTTGCTTGTTCACAAAAGGTTCGTAAATTGTTGAATATTAGTCAATTGTTCATAAAATACCTATTTATAGTTATTGCATAATCCGTTTTTTATATATAATTTTGCACCAGTAATAATAATTAGGTATAGACGAAATGAAAAATCAGAAAATGTACGAGGCCGATGATAAGATGATCAATCTGATAGCCGACAACTATAATCTACTGGAGAGCTTGGGACGCTTCGGCATCAATCTGGGGTTTGGAGACAAAACCGTCAAAGAGGTGTGTGAGGACCAAGGGGTGGATACATACACGTTTCTTGCGGTGGTGAATTATTCTATGAACGGCTATCATCATCTTGATGACAACAGACGCATGTCGGTACCAACCTTGTTGCATTACTTGAAAGCCTCACATGAGTATTTTCTGGGTTTTCAATTGCCTAATATCCGGAAGGAATTGCGTGAGGCCCTTGATGAAAATGATAATCTGGCCCGTTTGATTATGAAACTGTACAACTCATACGCTCATGAAATACAACTTCACATGAAGTATGAGGAAGAGAATGTGTTTCCTTATGTTGACAAGCTCTTGAAAAAAGAAATAACAGGCGATGACGATATTGACACTTTTTCAAAGCACCATAAACAGATTACACAGCGTCTACGTGAATTGAAAAACATCATCATCAAATATCTTCCTTCCGATACACAGCGAAACAACAAGCTGACGGCAGTATTGTATGATTTGTACAAGAATGAAGAATGGCTCGGGCAACATGCGGAGGTGGAAGACCATATTTTTGTTCCGGCCATTCGACTTCTTGAAAGACAGCTGAAACAAAACGATGTCAGTGTGAAAATATCAAAGATGATCAGTCTGAATCCAAACAACAACGATGCTTTAAGTGACCGTGAGAAAGATGTGATTATCAGTTTGGTGCAAGGAATGACAAACAAAGAGATTGCAGACCATTTGTGCATATCCACAAACACCGTTATTACTCACCGTAGAAACATTGCACGTAAGCTGCAAATACATAGTCCTGCCGGACTGACCATCTACGCGATTGTGAATAATCTGGTGGATATCAGTGCTGTCAAATTGTAAATGATACGGTTGGTAATGAACAATAGGTAAGAAAAAGAGAAGGTTGTTTTGCTGATAACCTTCTCTTATATTTTGTCTATGTCGACTAAACCATGCATTACTGCGTAAATGGTGAGTGCACTCACGCTCTTCATCTCCAATTTATCCATGATGTTTCGTCTGTGAGTGATAACCGTGGAGAGACCTATATGCAACTTGTCTGCTATTTCCTTATTGATAAGCCCTTTCACAATGAGACACAATACCTCTAATTCTCGTTTTGACAGTGCCTTTTCCTTTGTCATCTCAGGATTATCCGGAAGGTTCTTACCATGTGGATGTGCACTTTGGAACATTGTCAATAGGGAGCGGACAAGTTCTTTCTCAGGGACATTGATATGAAGACAATGAAGGTTGGATATTATTGCGCTCTTTGAAGAGACAAGAACAATGGTTTTTTTCCTGTTTTCTTGGAAGAACTGATGATTTTGGAGCACAACATTGGCTGGGGCAAAAAAATGGAAATATTGCTCCAATTGATTGCTTGTGAGTTCTTCGAGAGAAAGATAATGGTCAATGACAACAATTGGCATCACTTCTTGAAGGATGTTTCTCAACCCAATTGCTTCAAGAGCGTTGGGGTCGATAATTGCCAATTTTGGCCTAAATGGCATTGTGCTTCCATTCATAAAGTTGTCCTTATTAAATGAATAACCCTCTTCCATCCTTTTTGCAATCATCGCCTATCACTTCACTATAAAGAGAGTGATAGGCGATGATTCTATTTGGAATTATTGTAGGAATCCAAGCAGTGCACCTGCAGCGACAGCAGAACCGATGACACCTGCCACATTTGGTCCCATTGCGTGCATGAGCAAGAAGTTATGACGGTCGTATTCGAGACCGAGATTGTTGGAGATACGCGCAGCCATAGGTACGGCCGAAACACCCGCATTACCAATGAGTGGGTTGATTTTTTTGTCTTTCGGCAAGAATAGATTCATAATCTTTACAAAACCTACACCGCTCATGGTAGCTACGAAGAAGGCTCCAGCGCCGATGGCAAAAATGAAGATGGTGTTCAGCGTCAGGAACTCGCTGGCCTGTGTGGAACAGCCAACGGTGAGTCCTAAGAGCATGACAACGATATCGTTCAATGCATTACCAGCCGTCTTTGCCAAACGTGTGGTCTTTCCAGATTCTTTCAACAAATTACCAAAGAAGAGCATACCGAGCAGTGGAAGACCAGATGGAACGATAAATGTGGTCATGAGCAGTCCGATGATCGGGAAGAGAATGCGCTCTGTTTGGCTTACGTTGCGAACAGGCTTCATGCGGATAAGGCGCTCTTTCTTTGTTGTCATCATACGCATGACAAGTGGCTGTATGACAGGTACCAACGCCATGTATGAATAGGCACAAACTGCAATGGCACCCATGAGGTTTGGTGCTGTCTTGGATGATAAGAAAATGGCTGTTGGACCATCGGCGCCACCAATGATTGCTATGCCGGCAGCTTGGTTTGGCTCAAATCCAAATGCGAGTGCCGTCATGTAGGCACCGAAGATACCAAATTGGGCAGCAGCACCAATCAAAATCAATTTTGGATTCGCTATCAGGGCAGAGAAGTCCGTCATGGCTCCGATGCCAAGGAAAATAAGCGGTGGATACCATCCTTGTCGTACACCCTGATAGAAAATGTTTAAGACAGAATTGTCTTCGTACAGTCCGATTTCCAATCCAGCATCTGCTCTGAAGGGGATATTGCCCAAAATAATGCCCAGACCAATAGGGACGAGGAGCAGCGGCTCAAAGTCTTTTCTGATGGCAAGCCATATAAAGAATGCTCCCACAGCAATCATAATGAGATTCGGTATAGTGGCGTTTGCAAAGCCAGTATACGTTAGGAACTCATTGAAGTTGGATATGATAAATTCTGTAAAACTCATTTTATTTCGGTTTTGATTATGCGATCGTGAGGAGTGGGGCGCCTTCCATTACTGTGTCGCCATTGTTGACCAAGATAGACGTAATGGTACCGCTATTCTCTGCTTCGATGTTGTTCTGCATCTTCATGGCTTCAAGAATAATCACTGTGTCTCCTGCCTTTACAGCCTGTCCTACTGCCACTTTGATTTCTGTAATGGTGCCTGGCAATGGAGCGATGACTTTCGTGCCAGCACCGGCAGCAACAGGGGCTTTGGCAGCAGAAGCCGGTTCTGCAGCTTTTGCGACTGGAGCGGCAACGGGTGTCACCTTTTGTGGAGCTGGCTTGGCTTTCACTGGCTCTTTTAGTTCCACTTCAAAAGGCTTGCCATTTACGGTCACTTTGGCGATGTTTCCCTCAATGTCTTCTATTTCCACGTTGTAATCAACGCCGTTCAGTTTATATTGATACTTATCCATTGTACTATATTTTTTTATAATCCTTCTTTATTTCTTATAACTCATTATTCCATCTGGTGTGATGTGGGCGGATAGTAATGATTCCACTCTCTTCGTCGTGAATATTGTCCAGATATTCTTTGAGAGCCATGGCAATGACTGCCATATACATGTCGTCGTTGTTTCCTTCTTGAGGCGTCCTCTCAAGTTTTATCTTAGAGTCTTTTGCAGATACAGGCATGCGTGTCTTCTTAACCCATCCTGGAGGATTACCAGATTTCTTGTTCTTCTTGTCCTTCTTAATCATGAATTTACCCAAGATGCTGAAGAAAACATAAAGGAGTGCGAGGCAGAAGAAGACAATACCCATTGACAATACCGTAATACCAAATCCGTATGGGTCATCGCGCTTCAACTTGGATATTTTAGACTCATTGATTTCAATGTTATTGCCAATTCCTGGTGTGACAGCCTCGGATGGTTTGATGTCCCAACCTGTCTTTGTTCTTGCAAAGGATTTGTTTTCCTCCAATAGGGGGACACTGATTGAGTCGATGAGGTCGATACCATTTCCATCGTATAGCGCAATCCAAATGGGTTGGTTGCTTTTTACGGGTGTTGTTAGGTGTAATCCTCCCTTGGCGGGATTGGAATTGAGGAAAAGGAGCAGATGGGCGCGACCAGACATTGATGTTCGATCTTCCCCGTTGGGAATGGGTGACATCATGCTTATTCGCTGAGGAGCAGAGAGAGTCTTGTCGAGCACATCCCTGTTGGTGGTGATGAACATGCCTCGTATGTTGTAGGTACTGAACGAAACATTGGCAAGTTCCACCCATGGCAGATGCTGTCCAAATTCATCCTGCATACTGGCTGTATTGTTGGTGAGCACCTCGTTTATCTTGATGTTCTTTGCTCCTTGGCCGAACATCATGATGGTGCTGAACAATAGGGTCAGTGACAAAAGAATTTTTTTCATGTCGATATTTAATAATTATTTTATTTTATCCGCAGCAGAACAATACAAGCAGTTGGGCTGTGAGTATTCGCAAAAACATGGTAAGTGGGTAGACTGTGCTGTATCCAAGGGCGGGAGCCTCCTTCGAGCATACGCTATTCGCATAGGCCAGGGCTGGTGGATCGGTATAGGTACCTGCAAGCATACCCATGATAGTGAAATAGTTGAAGTTGTATTTCTTCCTGGCAATGATACCTATTATTATAAGAGGTATTGTCGTGATCAGAAATCCGGATAGCACGTAAAGCATTCCATCTCCGTCCACGACTGTTTCCCAGAAGCCTGCTCCAGCTTTGATGCCGACACTGGCAAGGAAGAGAACCAGTCCGATTTCCCGAAGCATCATATTCGCGGACGTTGTCGTAAAGGTCACAAGGTGCATTTTGTATCCATAACGCCCGATGAGGATGGCTATAATCAACGGTCCGCCTGCTATACCCAGCTTCAGCGGAACTGGCATGCCTTGAATGGTGAATGGCAACGAACCGAGAATGATGCCAATAATGATGCCAATGAAGATGGTGGCAATATTGGGAGTGTCAAGTCGTCGAACAGAATTGCCCATCAGGTTGGTTACTCGGTCCACGGCGTCTTCTTGTCCCACTACCATAATCCTGTCGCCTATTTGCAATGGCAGACCGGCACTTGCAAACAAGTCTATGCCTTGTCGGGTAATGCGCGTCACGTTCACATTGTAGACGCTGGAAAAATGCATCTTGCCAAGAGTCTTTCCATTTATGGAAGGATTGGTGATGACCACTCTTCTACATACCATAGGCTGGTCAGTCTGTTCCCAGTCGATTTCAATTTCCGGTCCGATAAGTGCAATGATTGCTTCCGAGTCAGCTTCAGCGCAGACTATGTTCAGTTGGTCGCCAAGGTGGAAAACCGTATCACGATAAGGAATGCTTACGTGTCCATCATGGAGAATACGCGAGCATACAAAGTCGCGGTTCAGAATGTTATGCACCTGCAGCATGGTCTTTCCTTCCAGATATTTGTTGGTGACCTTCAGTCGCAATCTGTATGGCTTCACATTGGCATTGTTCCCTTCCTGGGCTTGCAGACGTTCTTCCTCTTTGTCAAGTTTCACCTTACAGAAATGCCTTACAATGATGGTCGATGCAATGATTCCTAACACTCCTAAAGGATAGGCGCATGCATATCCTGATGCAATCTGGGGAATGTTGCCGTTGAACGAAGGAATGCCGGAAAGTGCTTCGTTTGCTGCTCCAAGACCAGGTGTGTTGGTTACCGCTCCATATAGCGTTCCAATCAGCATGGGAAGGTTCTTGGCTTCTGATGTGTCAAAGAAAACAAAATAGCATACGAACATGACAATAATGTTAAGCAGTATGCCGAAAATCGCTAATATGTTTAGTTTTATACCTGCCGTGCCAAAGTTTTCGAAGAAGCCAGGCCCCACCTGCATTCCAATCATGAATACAAACAGCACTAAGCCAAAGTCTTGAAGAAAGGTGAGAATGTTGGTTGGAGCGGTGAAACCGACATGACCAGCCAGTATTCCAGCAAAGAGAACGAATGTCACTCCCAATGAAACACCTCCGATTTTAATTTTCCCAAGAAGAACGCCTGCGGCAATGACAATGGAATAAAGTAACACGATGTGAGCCACAGAGTCGTTGTTCGTAAGAATGTCAGTTAACCAATCCATTATAAGTTATGATAATTTTCTTTGTTCGATAACATGTAGCGGCATTTTCGCAAAGCCGAATTTGGTTGCAAAGGTACTCATAAAATACTCAATTGAAGAATTTTTGTGCAATTATTTTAGGCATATCCGAAAGTTTTTGTTTTTTTAATGATTGGCGATAAAAATATTCATTTAAGATGCATTAATCTAAAAAAAAAACTATAACTTTGCAGCAATTTATAGATTTATATGAATCTCGTCTGATCTTGAAACTTGAAATATTAACTTATTCAACTTATTAATAATACACTAATTATGTCAAACAGTAAAGAAAAACTCTTTACCGAGTTTACAGCGCCGACCACCCAAGAGTGGCTGGACAAAATCCAAGTGGATTTGAAGGGTGCTGATTTCAACAAACGGTTGGTATGGAGAACAAACGAAGGTTTTAATGTGCAGCCTTTCTATCGTAGAGAAGATGTGCTGAAACTGAAAACTCCAGATTCTTTGCCTGGTGAATTTCCATTCGTACGTGGTAACAACAAGAAAGACAACACATGGTACATTCGTCAGGATATCATGGTTGACGATGCTGTTGAGGCCAACAAGAAAGCTTTGGACATCTTGAACAAAGGTATCGATTCACTGGGTTTCCACATTCCTGCTAGCAAACTGAGCGCAGAGTTCGTTGAGAAATTGCTCGACGGCATTCTCTGTGATGTGGTGGAGGTAAACTTCCATACTTGCCAGCGTCACTCTGTTGAACTTGCCCAGATTCTTGTAGCTTATTTCGACAAGAAGGGATACGACAAGGAGAAGGTGGTTGGTTCAATCAACTTCGACCCAATGGAGAAGATGGTGATGAAGGGAAAGGATGTTACTGCAGCACTTGCCTTTGGTCCTCAGCTTGTTGAGACTTTGAAGGACTATCCTCATTTCCGTTGCATGAATGTGAATACAGTCTCTTTGAACAATGCTGGTGCTTATATCGTTCAGGAACTGGGTTATGCCCTTGCATGGGGTAATGAATATCTGCAGCAGTTGGTTGATGCAGGTGTCGATGTTGACTTGGCTGCCAAGAGCATCAAATTCAACATGGGCGTTTCTGAGAACTATTTCATGGAGCTTGCCAAGTTCCGTGCTGCCCGTCTGTTGTGGGCTCAGATTGTAAAGAAGTATGAGCCTAAGTGCGACTGCTCTTGTAAGATGGTTGTAAATGCCGTCACTTCGAAGTACAACCAAACCATGTTCGATTCTTATGTGAACATGCTCCGCTCTCAGACCGAGGCAATGAGTGCAGCATTAGGCGGTGTTCATTCAATGGTTGTTACTCCGTTCGATGTTACATACGAGGAGCCTACCGATTTCTCTGAGCGTATCGCACGCAACCAGCAGCTTCTGCTGAAGGAAGAGTGCCATTTCAATAAGGTTGTTGACCCAGGTGCAGGTTCTTATTATATTGAGCACCTCACCAATAGCCTGGCAGCTGAAGGATGGAAGATTTTCCTGAAGGTTGAAGAAGAAGGCGGTTTCCTCGCAGCTGTTAAAGCAGGAACCGTTCAAGACGATATCAATGCTACCAATGTGAAACGTCACGGCGACGCTGCCAAGCGCAAGGAATTCTTGCTTGGTACCAACCAATTCCCGAACTTCACTGAGAAGAGCGAAGGCAAACGTGCTGTTGCATGCTGCTGCGGTTGTGGTCAGAACGACGAAGAGCCCGCATTTAAGAAGATTGAAAGCACTCGTCTTGCTGCCGATTTTGAAGACTTGCGTATCCATACAGAGGAGACCAAGGTGCCTACAGCATTCATGTTGACCATCGGCAATTTGGCCATGCGCCAGGCTCGTGCTCAGTTCTCTTGCAACTTCCTCGCATGCGCTGGATACAAGGTGATCGACAACCTTGGATTCAAGACTGTTGAAGAAGGTGTTGATGCTGCATTGAAAGCAAATGCTGACATTGTTGTGATTTGCTCCAGCGATGACGAATATGCAGAATATGCTGTTCCTGCATTCAAGTATCTTGATGGTCGTGCCATGTTTGTTGTTGCAGGTGCTCCTGCTTGTATGGAAGACTTGAAGGCTGCTGGTATTGAGAACTTCATCCACGTGAAGTGCAATGTGCTTGAGACTTTGAAAGAATACAATCAGAAACTTGGAATTTAATATTGGAGGACAGAAAGATGAGAAAACAATTTAACGACATCGATATTTACGCCGGTATTAAAGCCCAAGATGGTAATGCCTGGCTGAAGGAAAACGACATCAAGGCTGATTGGAAAACTCCAGAGCACATTGAAGTTCGTCCTGTATATACAAAAGAAGACCTTGAAGGTATGGAGCACCTCGACTTCACAGCTGGTATTCCTCCTTATCTTCGTGGCCCGTACTCAATGATGTATCCGTTCCGTCCGTGGACTATCCGCCAGTATGCCGGATTCTCAACGGCTGAGGAGTCGAATGCTTTCTATCGCCGCAACCTGGCTTCTGGTCAGAAGGGACTTTCGGTGGCCTTCGACCTGCCTACTCATCGTGGTTACGACCCCGACAATGCCCGCGTGGTGGGCGATGTGGGTAAGGCCGGCGTGAGCATCTGCAACGAAGAGAACATGAAGGTGCTCTTCTCGGGTATTCCCTTGAACAAGATGTCGGTCTCGATGACCATGAACGGTGCCGTGCTGCCTATCCTCGCCTTCTATATCGTGGCAGGTCTGGAGCAGGGCGCAAAGTTGGAAGAGATGGCAGGAACCATTCAGAACGACATCCTGAAGGAGTTCATGGTGCGCAACACCTACATCTATCCGCCCGCATTCTCGATGAAGAT
>CACZPU010000081.1 GCA_902783165.1 uncultured Prevotellaceae bacterium | reverse complement strand
GTACATCTTATATGTACAAGTCGTACATCTTATATGTACAAGTCGCGCAAATAAGATGTACAAAGTGTACGGAATCCATGTACACTTTGAAAACATAACTCCTCATCCGAGAAAACGGCATGCATTGATGTCCAATTGAGGTTACACGACCCAAACAATGGTCAGGTATTCTTGTACGTAGAAGCAAAAAGGTGCTCCAAGTCCATATCCGGGGCAAGCGCATGAAAAATGGTTGTTATAAGAAGTAGAACAGGCTGGCACCACGGATATGTGCTGGCAAGAAGGAACAAAAAAACCGCAGCCGAAACAATTCTTTTCGGTTGCGGTGACAAACATATAAATATACTAACAATTATTGGAGTGTGTCATTTCTTCAATTTTATTTCCATCACTCCTTTTTTACCCTCAGCCCGGCTACCATACTTTGCCTTCATCTTGTCAACGTCTTTGATGATAGATATTGACTCTATCCTATTGGGCGACAATGACAAATACTCATCAATCTCATTCTCGGGAACTTCTTTTCCGTCGAGCACAATAATCATATACTTGGCTTTTAGGGACGCCATTTCTCCTTTTGCTTCTTTATAGGCTTGCACCAAATCGTCGCTGTCATCTGTGCTGCCAATCTTCTTCTCGTTGCCTTCATGACCAGTCAGCCTGAAATGAACGGGTAAGGCGTATTTCACACGCACATTCTGACCATTCTGCTTTCCCGGATTCCATTTCGGCATAGTCTTCAACACGCGAATGGCCTCGGCATCCAGAGAAGGATAGATAGACCTGATGATATGGATATTAGAAACTGAACCGTCTTTCTCTACCACGAATTGGGCAATCACCCGGCCCTCCTGCTTTGCATCAAAAGCATCCTTGGGGTATTTGATGTTCTTTGAAAGCCACTCCATCATGACTGCAAAGCCCCCTGGGAAAGAAGGCATGTTCTCTACCACGTCGAACACAATTCCATCTGCATCGTCCTTTGCTGATGAATATTTCAGAGCAACACTGAAATGAAGTTTCGAGGCATTCTGTTCGGTCACTTGAAGGCTGGCGGGTTCGTGATTAACCATAAAAACATCTATCCATGCGCCGATAGGAACATCAGACAACTGGAACTTTCCTTCTCTGTCGGTTGTCGCGGATGACCTCGTTCCACGTAGCACAACGGTAGCGCCGGCAACAGGTATGTCGGTATCGTCTCTGGTCACATGGCCTTTAACGGTAATGCTCTTAACGGGTGTATGGTTTACCAATGCAACTTCTTCGACCGACTTCTCCCCAGAAGAGAAACTTGTATTCATGTCGGACACCAATTTGCTGACCATTTCTTCGCTCTCTGTCTCCACTTGGCCGGCCACCCGCTCCACTTCCGGATTGGCAAAAGCAACCACAGCCAAGGCCGCCATAGGCAAGGCAATGAGCGTCTTTGCCTTCTGCCATGGGTTTGATTTCTTTGTTGTCATCATTGCGATTCTCTTTTTTAATGAATGTTGATTAAGATTGTTTGCCATGGAGAACAGGCGTTCGCCCACGGACTTTTTTATAAGCAGCATCTGATACTGCTTGGCGTCGACTCCTCTTTTTATAACGGCCTCGTCGGCCTCGTACTCATGCACATTCTGCATTTCGCGTTTCAACAGCCAAGATGCAGGATTCCACCATTGGAACACTATAAGCAAATTGCAAACAGTCACATCCCACGAATGTCCCAAACGGATATGTGCCAGTTCGTGGGCAAGTATCTCGCGGGGATTCGTCCGCCAATCGTTCTCTGATATCACGATATAGCGAAACCACGAAAAGGGAGAAATATCTTTTTTCATTACCACCAAGTGCGCACCGTCCAGTTCAATACCGGAGAGGGCAGTCTGATGTTCGTCTATGGCTGTTGACCGGCTCACTATTCTCAACAAACGAACCAAAGAGACAACCTCCCGTAAGAAGAACACCAAGATACCTATCATATAGATAATGAAAAGTACCTGCATCAACGAGAGGGTTGACGCGGATTCATTGTCGATGACTTCTGTTGAAACAATCAAAGACTGGAACGAAACGAATCCTTCTGTGATGGAAATGGGCTTTACGGTGCTCACCTTCAGCAGAGGAATGATAACCGAAATCAATACTACCGATAATAAGACAACACGGTTGAACGCATGGAAAGTCTCCTTGCTCAACAGCAATTTATAGACAAGATAGAAGGCTATCAGGCATATTGCGACCTTTAGGCTATAAAGAAAAAACAGTCCCATTTTAAGTGCTTGCGGTTTAAGTATTATTGTTGCTCAACAATTGTAATGAGTTCCTTCAACTCTTCAAGTGATATTTTCTCGTCTTTTACCAGCGTGTTGACTACACCCATGTAGTCTTTGTCGAAGAATTTGTCTACAACATCCTTCAGCGAGTTTTTACGGTAGCCGTCTTTTGTCACCTTGGCGAAATAACGGAAATTGCGAGGCGAGAGCACCCTATGCCCAACGAATCCTTTTTCTTCGAGGATTTTCACAAATGTGCTGAGGGTGTTCACATGGGGTCTCGGTTCTGAGTAGAGGGCTTGCAACTCACTAATCTTCATTTCACCATTCGCCCAAAAATGGTTCATGATTTCTTCTTCCTTGGCAGTCAATGCTTTCATTTGGCCTCGTTTTCATTTTGATTTCTGAAGCAAAGTAACTAATTGTATTCGTTATATATAAACGGTTTTGTGTTAACAAACCAAAAACAACAATGATTTTAACGAATATAATTAGTTATAAGTGACCTTTTAACGAAAATAATTAGTTATCGGTTGGGACTGGGAAAGGAGAAAGAGCACTATTTAGGAAGCTCGATACGAAACGTCGTTCCCTTTCCTAATTCTGAGCTTTTCACAAAGATGTGCCCGTTGTGATATTCTTCGACAATACGTTTGGCTAGCGATAGTCCAAGACCCCAACCACGTTTCTTCGTAGTGAAGCCTGGCTTGAATACGTTGGAGACATTGCGTTTCTTAATGCCCTTACCCGTATCAGACACTTCAATGGCAACCTTATCTGCTTCCTCCATAACCTCAAGCGTAATAGTTCCGGAACCTTCCATGGCATCTACCGCATTCTTACAAAGATTTTCAATCACCCATTCGAAAAGCGAAGCATTCACCTTGACTATCACATCATGCGGAGGGAAATGGCAAATCATGCTGATTTTCTGAGAAATGCGACGATCCATATAGTCGACAACATGCTCCATCACTTCTTTCAAATTGACAGGAACGGGCTCCGGCAAAGAACCAATTTTAGAGAAACGTTCTGCCACCAACTGCAGTCGCTTCACGTCTTTATCCATTTCGGGAATCAAGACATCATCCGGATACGATTCTTTCAGAATCTCAATCCATGCCATCAAGCTGCTAATCGGAGTTCCCAGCTGATGGGCTGTTTCCTTAGAAAGGCCTACCCAGACCTTGTTCTGTTCTGCTTTCTTGGAAGTGAGAAGAGCAAAAATGGCCACAACCACGAAAATCATCACAACGCCTAATTGTACATAAGGATACAGATTAAGTCGCTTGATCATCACAGATTCATCATAACACACATCAATGTATTCATGAGAATCGTCCAGGACTATACGAATATAATGGCCAGAATCAACCATGCGACGTGCCATGGCTGAAACTTGGGCTATACTATCGGATTCATTATAAGATTTAAGTTTTACATTTCGAAAGGTTTGCACATTCCCATCAACATCAAGAACAACAACAGGGATTGTATTATTTTCCTCTATCACTTTCAGAACAAGCGTAAGGTCGGTATTTTCATTTGGCTGACTGAGTGTGCGCATAGCCTCCGCCCACACTTCCATTTTGTTTCGCTCCTCAATTGCCAAATCACGAACGAGAAAATGAGATACTACAAGACTTGCCACGGCAATAAAGACTGCCATGATAACAAGCAAGATCTTAACCTGTCGTATCCTATCTGTCCACTGCATGTTCATAAAACGGATGAATCGCTGTTTTATTGTCTGTCAACTTATCAACTTTTCTTATACAAAAAATCCCGCCTCTTTGATATAAAAAAATATGGCGAAGAGCAAACCCTCCGCCATACTGTATAAAAACAATAAATTAGAAATTCACACCGAAATTCATGAAAAAAGCGTTGCTCTTAATAGAGATATCGTCAACTTTGCCATTTATAGCCTCATTGTTACCATTCTTACTAATGTCTGTAACACCAAGTTGATAACCAACTTCAAGGTAGAGCTTGTTGTATTCTGCGCCAACACCGACCTTGAATCCCATATTGGCACGCTTCAGGCCTGTCCACTTTTTCTCATCAAAAGCACCTACCTCAACAGTCTTACCTCCTTCACCTGCAATTTTTGCTTTACCGCTCACTGCATAAGAAAAGTAAGGACCAAGGAAAGGAAGAATGGCAAATTCGTCAACTTGGAAACCATATTTAACAAGCAGAGGAATTTCCAAGCCATTGTAACTTACACTTCTTTTATTCTTCTTACCTCCACGCTCAGTATAATACAGACCGCTTTCAAGGAAGACAGGAGTAGATTCGGAGAGACGAATACCCACAACACCGGCCAAAGTCATACCGGCTTTCATACCTAAATCCAAATTACCAGTAAGCTTTGCTCCAGTAACACCGAAACGAGCTCCCCAATATAAACTGTTCTCACTTAAAGAAAAACCGCCACTGCTAAACTGTGCATATGACGAGATTGAAATAGCCGATAAAAGAACGGCAACAAATAATTTTTTCATAATACTTATTTAAATATGTTTACTAAAATACAATATTGAATGAATATAAAAACCCAAATCAAATCTATTTGTTTAAAAACTGAAATATCTGTGCAAAGGAACAAATTTTTTTTCAATCAACAAAACAATTAAACTAAAAAGTGGTAATCTGATATAAAAGAGCAACTCAAACAGGCTCAAAAAAAGAGTTTCCCTCCCCCGTCCGTCAAGGACAGGGAAGGGAAACCAAAACAGAAAGGGGGCGGCTGCCTACTCTCCCGCATTGC
>CACZPU010000080.1 GCA_902783165.1 uncultured Prevotellaceae bacterium | reverse complement strand
GGGATTTAGTCCAACACAAAACATCTACAATATCAATGATGAATCTGTTACTCCTATGGGCATTAAGGAATACGGAATGTATTGGTCGGCAACTATTGACAAAACCTACGACATGGAATGTGTTTTCTGCCGCCGCATCATGCCAAACCTAAACGAGGTTGAACGTACCAGCAGCACAACACAGAGCCGATGGTTGTCAGTACGATATGTTCGTGATGCAAAATAAGAATTGAGAAATTTCTCTAGATGGAGGAGTGCAACAGATATGCACTCCTCTATTTTTTGTGTACTCCAAGAGAGCGTTTCTTTGCCATGAAGGCCGTGAGGAATGTAGTTCCACACGACAACAATACAAGCAGGAAAAAATGACGATAGCCCAGCGCCGTCTGCAATGCTCCCGCTGCCATTGTGGGCACCATCAAAGACAGCGCCATCAACGACTTGCAAAGAGTGCGGTGGCTGTCGGATACTGAGTGGCTGCTAACTTGTGACAACAGTTGCAGATAGAAGGAGAATCCCAAACCATAGCCTACCTGCTCTACAAAAAGACACAAGCTGATGACAAGCAAATTCGCTGGTAGGGCATAACTGAGATAAACATAGCCAAGATGGGGCATGGTGGTGGCAATGGCAATCAACCATACCCAACTATACAACCCGTCACGGCGAACTATGCGATGCCCCACCACGGTGCCTACAGTCAGTCCAACAACACCCACGGTTCCCATAACCAAACCATACTCCTGCGGTGACAATCCCAGCCCGCCACGATGCATCGAATCAAGCAGAAAGAGGATGGAAGTACGCCCCAAAAGGGCTTCGGGCAACCGAAAGAGCAAAAGAAACAAGAGGATGACAGCAACGGAGGGCTTGCCCATGAAGGTGCGCCAGCTGATGAGAAATTCGTCCCACACCTGCTGGAAGGACACTCGCTGCCGCTGGATGTTATTGTCGTTTGGTAACTGAAAGGCATGCCATAGGAATGCGGCAAGCACAAGGCCTACAACAATGTAGAAGACAAGGCTCCACGAATAGCGGATATTGTTGCGGTAGAGCACCTGCATGTTGCCAGCAAGCATCACCAAGACTCCCTGCCCCACCACCTTTGCCATCTTCTGCGACAGTGTCTTGACAAGAAAGGCACGACTATTGACAGACGGTTGTTTCTTGAATAAGTTGTCGACGGCTTCGTTGTGAGTGGCGGAGGCAAAAGCAGTGAGCCATAGTAGGAGGAAAGTACCCTGCAGCCATAATGGCGACGGAATGGTGAATGCCACTCCTCCCAGTCCAGCTCCTAATAGCAACTCTGTGACGAGTATCCACCATCTGCAATTGTTCAGTCTATCTACAAATGGTTTCCAAAGAGGTTTGATAACCCATGGCAGATAGAGCCATGCCACATAAAATGTGATGGCAGAATTGTCTAGTTGCAGTTGTTTGTAGACAATGACAGAAAGCGTGGTGAGCACAACCTGTACAAGCCCCTTTGTAAAAAACAAGGAGGGGAACCAGCGGAGCATGGCAACAAAACCATTTCTGTCAATCATCTTCTCTTCAAACTTTTTACTGAACGGTTTCTGTCTTGTGTTTCTTTCCGAAATCAGGGTCTATCTTTATAAACAGACAAACAAGGAAGGTAGCCAAACAGCAAACAATGGTCCACACAAAGAAATGACGATAGCCTAGGGTTTCTTGTAACCATCCGGCTGCCATTCCTGGAAGCATCATGCCCAGAGCCATGAACCCTGTGCAGATGGCATAGTGGGAAGTCTTGTGTTCTCCCTCTGAGAAATAAATGAGGTAAAGCATATAGGCGGTGAATCCAAAACCATAGCCAAACTGCTCAATGAACACACACACGTTCACTGCCAACAGACTCTCAGGCAGCACATAGCTCAGATAGACATAAACCAAGTCAGGCAGGGTAATGGCACACACCATTGGCCATAGCCACCTCTTCAAGCCACCACGTGATGCCGCGATACCTCCTAAGATTCCGCCAAGAGTCAAGCCGATGATTCCCACTGTGCCGTAGGCCAAGCCCACCTGCTCGGTCGTAAGACCCAGCCCGCCCTTCTCCATCGGATCGAGCATAAAAGGACTAATCAGTTTCACCAACTGAGCCTCCGGCAGACGGTAGAGTAGCATGAACAAGATTGCAACACCCGCATGTTCCTTTTTGAAAAAAGACTTGAACGTTTCCAGAAACTCACGCATGATATTCTTGGCCGTCACGTTCTCCACCGGATGATCACTGGCAGGCCGCGGTAATATCCATCCATGATAGAAAGTCATCATCAAGAAGAAGACCGAGAGGATGCCGAATACAACTGTCCACGACAGCGGCACATTCCCCGTTGACTTCTCGATGATCCCCGCAATGATCACCAGCAAGCCTTGTCCTGCCAAGGTGGCAATACGATAGAACGTACTACGAATTCCAACGAAAAGAGACTGTTGGTGATCATCAAGACCATGCATATAGAAACCGTCGGCCGCAATGTCATGAGTAGCCGAAGTGAAGGCCACCAACCAGAATGCCGCCAAGGTAAGCTGGAAAAAGAACGAGGTAGGCAAAGCGAAAGCGATACATGCGAATGCAATCGCTATCAGCAGCTGCATCGTCACCGTCCACCACCGCTTGGTCTTGATCAAGTCCACAAAAGGACTCCAAAAGGGTTTTATAACCCATGGCAGGTAGAGCCATCCTGTATAGAATGCGATGTCCGTATTTGAAATATCAAGTTTCTTGTACATAGTAACCGATATAGACATCACAGCTACATAGGGTAACGCTTCAGCAAAATACAAAGTGGGGATCCATGCCCACGGAGAACTTTTCTTGGAGTTGTTCAATTGTTTCATCCTGCTATTTGATTGTACGATTGGTTGTTTGAAATAACGAATTATTTGTAGATTTTCTTAATTTCCGCTCCATGATAATAGTGAAGCAATATCTCGTCGTATTTGTATCCTTTCTCTCCCATCACGGCAGCACCTATCTGACAAAGGCCAACGCCGTGCCCCCAGCCAGAACCATGAAGAACGAACTTCTGAGGAATGCCATTTATGAATTCTAACTCTTCAACAGTGAAGGCACTGCTGTAGAGATGGGTTTCGCTCAAGGCACGACGTATTTCCAACTCCTTGCCAATAGTAAAAGTACGCTCCGAACCTATAATCTTTAATCGGCTTATACGCCCACTCTTCCCTCGTTCAAGTGGCTCCAGAGAGAGGATTTTGCCAAATGAAATCTTAAGTTTATCTGTGAGAAGACGCGACAATTCCTCTTGGGTGAATTCCACTGTCCAACGGTAGAAGTTGGAAGTCTCCTGGTCGTAGTCGTTCAGCACCTGCGACAAGATGTGCTTGTCATCGGTGTGGCAGAACGGTTCACCATCGGGAGTGGCAGCATCGACCACAGAAACGAGATACGGTTTGGGCGTGTCCTCCCAACAATATTGGAATTCCTCAGTACGTCCGCCACAACATTTTGAGAACCGCGCATCACAGATTTCGTTGCCGGAGACAAGTATTTGACCTCGTGTGGACCTGACTGCTTCTGCTACATGAATGTTAGAAGCCTTGGTAATGCCCTGATAGCGCTGACAATGATCATCGGCACAAACATCAAAAATGGTGTGGTCAGCACGGTCATACCAACGAACCAATTCGTCTTCTTTCTTCACAAACGAGAAAAAGCCGTTGCTTTCAGTCGACATACGGGCACGTCGGCCTCCCTCTTCTTTTGAACCAGCCGCCAAATCGAGCTGAGCCAACAGCCAACTGCGTGAAATCACTGCATGAGCCTTGAGAAACTCCATCGAAGAAGTAGCACTCATCTCACTGGAAATGACACTTGTAAGGTAGCTTTCAACCGGTAGCTCGTTAATGGCGCAAATCTTATCCTCTTCAACCACAAGGCGCAAGACTCCCATGAATGTCTGTGTTTCTTTCCTTTCCCAATGGAAATTTACTCCGATAATTACATCAGAGATTGAAAACGATGCATCTTTCGACTGCGGTTGGAAGGTTAGCTCGCGATAGAGGCTACCGTTCCACATTATTCCACCTTCTGAAAATTCCACCATCTGACTGCCAACAATGTTCTCACCCTTGGCTGTATAGGGCTTGTTCAGGGAGAATTCTATGCGCTCTGCACTCACAATTCCGACATGAACAATAGGCTCCTTGCGCAACATTAACGATGGATTCTCTGCAGATGAAATCTTGTCTGCCTGACGAATGTGCTCCACAACCAGTTCCACATCAGCTTCGGAGGCGCTCACTTCGCGCATCACACTCTCTATCTGTTCGGGGGTTGCCTTGTCAAAATCCTCTCTACGAGGAACGATAACCAGTCCTGCCATATCCAAGGCGCCAGGACTTACCAAAAACTTTTCGTCACCTTCCGCATAATAGCATTCAGGACGGTGTTTCTTACGCAAGAATACCACAGAGAGGAATTCATCGCCTAGACGCCACGACACGATGTTCATCATGGGCTCATCGTTCTCACCATCACCATCCATCTGGCACATGGCCCGATAGACGATGGAGAACATCGTCTTGTCGCCCTGCTCGGTACGGCTCTTGATGAGCAGTGCCGGGCAAGGATAGTCGGCAATAAGAGATATCGACTCGTCATTGTTCAGACTATACAACAGCACAAGATTTCTGTTCAATCTCTGCCACTGCTGCTGCAACGGCAACAAGCCGTTTGTCCCAGCTTGGAAATGCATGTGGTCGGGTGCGCTGGCGCCACACCTTGGGCCATTGTAGAACACCATCAGCTGTGGGTAATCAACGAGCAGACGATGCATGACCGCATAATTATCCTTGATGCACTGCGTACAATGGTTTTGGGTAGGGATGGTGAAATGGTGTGGGAGTATGGGGAACGGGTTGACCAACAGTTGGAAACGTCGGTCTACTTCCTTGGATATCTGCTCGTCAGGCCGATTCTCTGCACATAAGAAACACGGTCTGGCAGCCAAATTCTCCTTATCAATTTTAGCACCGGTTGAAACTATTCTGGCCGGATTGTATTGGAGGCGGAACATGGTGTTGGCAATCTGCAGATTTCTTGTTTCAACATTCTGCAGCTCTATGTAATGCTGGCGGGCCAACTCCCAAGTTTCCAACTGACGATTGAAGAAACGGAATAGCGGGCCGCTTTCGGTCATCAAAGATTTCCCACTCACCATCTGCTGGCGGGCCATTATCTCTAATGTACGAAGTTGATCTTTGTAAAAATTGTTGGCATTCACTTTCTCAATGCTCAACGCAGCATCACTATTGCCACCCCACCGACGGCAGAGATAGAGTTCGGTGAAAATTCTCCCAATACGGTAACGTCTGCTGAAAGCCAATCCAAGGGCATAGTCCTCACCATAGCTTGTGTTGGGGAACTGGAGTTGGCGAAGTAATGGAGTGAAGAAAGCGCGCGGAGCGCCAAGTCCATTGATGCGCAAGGCATTATTCATGCCGTTGTCTTCTGTCCACTCGGCATGACTGATGAGTCCAGGCGGAAGGGTTTCCAAATGAAAGTCGCACATGCGATAACTTCCCACCACCATAGCTGCTTTCTGCTTGTAAAAGGCGTCTACTATCTGCTGTAATGTAATCGGTGAAGAATAAAGGTCGTCGCTGTCGAGTTGAACAGCAAATCTGCCGCAGCGCTGGTCGTTGATTGCCACATTCCAACAGCCTCCAATGCCCAAGTCGTTCCGGTCTGGGACAATGACATGAAGTCTGTTGGCAGCCTGATGCTCTTCCGCCTCCAATTCCTTAAGAATTTGATGAGTAAGGTCAGTTGAATGATTGTCGACAACAATCACATTGAAAGGGAATGTTGTTTGCTGGCCCAAAGCGCTCCTCACAGCATCGGCTATTGTTTTCTCACGGTTGAATACCGGGATAATTACCGATGCCTCGGTTGCAAACGACTGTTCTTGGAAATCTGGTTCACTATAATAAGAAGTGTCAATACACGCCCCAATCTCCTTCAGGTGGGCAGTTGCAGCAAGTTCCATCTCTATTTGCACATCACGATTGGCTGGGTTCACATAGTCGAACTGCTTCTCGCCACTGCTTCTGAGATCAAGCTCCTCCTCCGTGTACAGATATTCATTCAGATGGAAGAGTTTTCCCTTACGGCTCAAAAACAATCGGAAATCGTACAATGCGGCATATTGATAGTCGTGGGATGTATCTGTATGAGCTGCAGTTTTTCTACTGGCCACATAATCCTTCAACAGCGATGACTTGAAAAGCAAAACACTGCCAAAATCGAAATCGTCGCGGATGCTTCCCAGCTGACAATCAATCACAGGGTGACGAACCGTCTGGCCATTTTCAACGGAATAGTAGTCGGAATAAACCATCGCAGCGTCCGACTCAACCGCAACTCTCAACATGCGCAACAATGCTCCATAGCCTATTCTGAGAGGAGCCGACTTCAAATATAGCAAGACATAGTCGGCTTCCACACGTGCCGCCATGTCCTCAATCACCGATGATGCCATCAATCGGCCTTTGGCCTCAGTATCAAGAAAATACAAATGCCTCACTACCCCTTCGCCCATCAGCTGAGAAGCAGTGGTTCCCGCTTGCATTTCCTCGTGGCCGAAAAGGAACACATCTATCTTGTTTCTCATATCAGATAAAATCTTTTTGTCTTAATAAGTTGCAAAAATAACAATAAATATTCACAATGACAAAGTTTTTGAGAAAAAAAAGGGATTCAGCAAAAAACTCTACACCTGTAAACGAAACCAAAAACAATAAACTCATGTTGGCATGATTGGGAAGATTGCAAATAAAATAAAAGAAATTGGAAATAATGAGCCAAATTAATGCACGTTTCGGTTTTTTTTCGTAATTTTGCACGAAATTAGGTAAAAGGAATTATATTTATATTCTTAATTAAAGTATGGAGAAGAAACCACAGAAGGTGCTGGTGCTGGGCAGCGGCGCTTTGAAAATCGGCCAAGCCGGTGAGTTCGACTACTCTGGTTCACAAGCATTGAAAGCCTTGCGCGAAGAAGGTATCAGCAGCGTGCTCGTGAATCCAAACATTGCCACAATCCAGACATCGGAGGGTATTGCAGACAAAGTTTACTTCCAGCCTGTAACCACCCATTTCGTTACAGAAATCATCAAGAAAGAACGACCGGACGGCATTTTGCTGTCTTTTGGTGGACAGACCGCGCTCAACTGCGGAACCGAGCTTTACCTCAATGGCACACTCGACAAATATGGTGTAGCCGTGCTTGGCACAAGCGTTGAAGCCATCATGAACACTGAAGACCGCGACCTCTTCGTGAAAAAACTGAATGAGGCAAGCCTGAAAGTTCCAGTGAGCCATGCCGTTGAAAACATGGAGGATGCCTTAAAAGCCGCTCGCGAAATAGGTTATCCTGTAATGATTCGTTCGGCATACGCATTGGGCGGTTTGGGTTCTGGAATCTGCCCCAACGAAGAGAAATTCACCGAATTGGCAGAAAGTGCCTTCACCTTTGCTCCACAGATTCTCGTAGAAGAGAGCCTGAAGGGATGGAAGGAGATTGAGTTTGAATGCATACGCGACTCAAAAGACCGTTGTTTCACTGTGGCCTCCATGGAGAATTTCGACCCACTGGGCATTCACACAGGCGAAAGCATAGTGGTTGCTCCAACTTGTTCACTGAAGGAAGAGCAAGTGAAAATGCTTCAAGACATTACCGTCAAATGTGTGAAACACCTGGGTATCGTGGGAGAATGCAACATACAGTTCGCATTCAACGCACAGAATAACGACTACCGAATCATTGAAATCAATGCCCGACTCTCACGCTCGTCGGCTTTGGCATCCAAAGCTACCGGATATCCTCTCGCTTTTGTTGCAGCCAAGATTGCCCTTGGATACACACTCGACCAAATAGGCGAAATGGGAACAACTAGTTCGGCCTACACAGCACCCCAACTGGACTACATGATATGCAAGATTCCTCGTTGGGACCTGACAAAATTCGCCGGCGTGAGCCGCCTCATCGGTTCAAGCATGAAATCGGTTGGTGAAATCATGAGCATCGGACGTACATTCGAGGAGATGATCCAGAAAGGGCTTCGAATGATTGGACAAGGTATGCACGGATTTGTTGGCAACGACCATACGAGATTTGAAAACCTCGACGATGAACTGGCCAACCCAACCGACTTGCGCATCTTCGCCATTGCTCAAGCTCTCGAAGAAGGATATACCATAGAGCGCATAGAAGAACTCACGAAGATTGACGTGTGGTTCCTTGAGCGACTGAAACATATTGTCGACCTCAAGCATGAACTGCTGAAATACAACTCGTTGGAAGAACTGCCAGACAAACTTCTGCTCGAGGCAAAACGCAACGGATTCTCCGACTTCCAGATTGCAAGGTTTGTACTGAAGCCATCGGATGGTAATATGGAAAAGCAAAATCTTGAAGTGCGCCGCTACAGGAAGCAAAAAGGCATACTACCGAGTGTGAAACGCATTCCAACAGTGGCAAGCGAACATCCAGAACTTACCAATTACCTTTATTTCACCTATACTCACACCCCTGCTTTTGGAAAGGAAAACGGCGATGCCTACATTCCCATTCACGACATTGACTATTACAAAAACGAGAAATCGGTTGTCGTACTCGGCTCGGGCGCATATCGCATCGGTTCAAGCGTGGAATTCGACTGGTGTTCTGTCAATGCCATCAACACAGCACGCAAGCTGGGTTATAAGTCTATCATGATAAATTATAACCCAGAAACCGTATCAACAGACTATGACATGTGCGACAGGCTCTACTTCGACGAACTGTCCATGGAACGCGTACTCGATGTCATCGACCTTGAGGAGCCGCGTGGAGTCATTGTCAGTGTTGGTGGTCAGATACCAAACAATCTGGCTATGAAGCTCTACCGCCAAGGAGTACCCGTCTTGGGAACATCGCCAATCAATATCGACAGGGCTGAGAATCGTGACAAGTTCTCTGCAATGCTCGACAAGTTGGGCATTGACCAACCCGCATGGAGAGCTCTTACTTCGTTCGACGATGTGAAGGAATTTGTAAGCGAAGTGGGCTATCCTGTTCTGGTTCGCCCAAGTTATGTTCTCTCTGGAGCCGCAATGAACGTATGCTACGATGACGAAGAATTGCATCGCTTCCTCAACATGGCTACCGAGGTTTCGAAAGAATTCCCCGTTGTAGTGTCAAAATTCATGCAAGACACGAAAGAAATAGAGTTCGATGCTGTTGCCGACAAGGGCGAAGTGGTTGAATATGCCATCTCAGAGCATATTGAATATGCTGGAGTGCACTCTGGCGATGCCACGATGGTGTTCCCGGCACAACACATATACTTCTCCACCATTCGCCAGATCAAGAAGATTTCGCGCAAGATTGCAAAGGAACTGAACATCAGCGGTCCGTTCAACATTCAGTTCTTGGCCAAGAACCGCCAAGTACGCGTCATCGAATGTAATCTCCGTGCCAGTCGCTCGTTCCCGTTTGTGTCAAAAATTCTAAAACGCAACTTTATCGAGACGGCAACCAAAATAATGCTTGACGCTCCATACTCAAGACCCGACAGGAGCGAGTTCGACATCGACCGCATTGGTGTGAAAGCAAGCCAGTTCTCGTTTGCCCGCTTGCAGAATGCCGACCCAGTGCTGGGCGTTGACATGAGTTCTACCGGTGAAGTGGGATGTCTAGGCGACGACCTCAACGAGGCTTTGCTGAACGCACTCATCGCAACAGGATATCGCATTCCGAAGAAGAGTGTTCTGATTTCTTCCGGAGGTGTAAAAGGTAAGGTCGATTTGCTGGAGCCTGTCCGCGAGCTGGAAAAGAACGGATTTGACATCTATGCCACAGGCGGCACAGCCAAGTTCTTCCATGAGAATGGAGTGAAAGCCACAGTGGTAGCATGGCCTGACGAGAAAGGCGAGAACAATGTGATGGATATGATTGCAGAACACAAGTTTGAACTGATTATCAATGTACCTAAAAACCATACAAAGCGCGAGCTTACCAATGGTTACCGCATACGACGCGGAGCCATCGACCACAACATTCCGTTGATGACAAACACACGTTTGGCTAAGGCATTCATTCAGGCTTTCTGCGACATGAAAGAAGAAGACATCAAAATAAAGAGCTGGCAGGAATACAACAGCTAATTGGAATCATAGTGATGGAAGAGGACAAGAGACCTTTGCTGGGATTGACACTTTTTGAACTAAAAGAAGTGGCCAAACAACTGGAGATGCCTTCCTTTACCGGAGGACAGATAGCCAAATGGCTGTATGTTCATCATGTCGGTAGCATCGATGACATGACAAACATCTCTAAGGGCAACCGCGAAAAGTTGAAAGAGAAATTCTCTGTGGGATGCATGCCTCCCTCTGATTGCCATGAATCGAAAGACGGCACCAAGAAATATCTCTTTCCCGTCAGGACCAACTTGTCCTCTTCTTCTCACTCAAGCGGTTCCTCTGCGATTAAATATGTTGAGACTGTTTACATTCCAGACGATGACCGTGCCACGCTTTGTGTCAGTTGCCAAGTGGGGTGCAAGATGAACTGTTTGTTTTGCCAGACCGGCAAGCAAGGTTTTGAGGGAAATCTCTCCGTTACAGATATCCTTAACCAAATATACTCTCTTCCTGAACGCGACAAATTAACCAACATCGTGTTCATGGGACAGGGAGAGCCGATGGACAATATTGACCAAGTGCTGCTTGCAACAGATATTCTCACTGCCGACTATGGATATGCATGGAGTCCAAAGCGCATCACTGTTAGTAGCGTCGGGATAAAGAACAAGCTGAAAAGGTTTATCGAGGAAAGCAACTGCCATTTAGCAATAAGCCTGCACAGCCCGCTGCCCGAACAACGTGCCGAACTGATGCCTGCAGAACGGGGCATGGGAATCATGGAGATAACCGACTTATTGCGCAATTACGACTTTAGTCACCAGCGCAGACTGTCGTTTGAATATATTGTCTTTGGTGGTGTGAATGACACTAAGGAGCATGCTAAAGCTATCGTAAGACTACTTCAAGGACTGGATTGCAGGGTGAACCTCATACGCTTTCACCAAATACCTGGCGTTCCTTTGCATGGAGCAAACGAGGCTAAAATGGAACAATTCCGTGACTACCTCACCCAACATGGTGTGTTCACAACCATCCGTGCAAGCAGAGGTCAGGACATCTATGCCGCTTGCGGATTACTTTCCACAGCCAAGAAGCAGTCATCATGAGGAATCTCTGCATTGTGCTGTTTGCCATTATTTTGAGTGGTTGCACTGACAATCTATTCAAACAAAGCAGCATTGGCAAAGAGTATGAGGTGTTGTTGGTTTCCGACGATTCCCTCGCCAAGGAGACAATAAGAAATATTTTGGAAACAGAAGTGGAAGGCGTTCCACAATTTGAGCCGTCGTTCGACGTAGTTTCCACGAATACTATCGACAAAAAGAACTGCCTGTCGAGAAACATTGTTGTGATAACAACCGACAGTAGCAATTATACGAGTACACGTATTGAATACGAAAAGAATGTGTATGCTTCTCCACAGCTCATCGTGCAGGTGATGACACCAACGGCGAAGACTCTCAAAGAAGACTCGGCAAAAGTTCACAAAAGTCTCAGCCAACTCATTGAAAGCGCTGAAACAGAAAGAGCTATTGGAGACATCAAGAGCAATCACAATTCAAAATACGAGAAGGCCATCCAAGAGAAGTTTAGTATAGGCATACTGGTTCCCAAACAAATGTCTGCCATCAAATGTGGAGAAAACTTCATTTGGCTTTCCAATAATGCCGCAACAAACATGCAAAACATTTGCATCTACCAATTTGGAGGAACTGATATCGACATGAATCATTTCATTTCAAAACGCGACAGCATAATGCGGAAGAACATTCCTGGTGAACATGACAACATGTACATGAAGACTGTTGCCAACAGTGTGACGTTCAAGAGGATGGAATCCGGTATGAGAGTCAAAGGTCTGTGGGAGATGACCAACGATATGATGGGCGGTCCATTCTCCGCACGCATCTCCATCGACAAGGTGCATAGAAAGACCATTGTTGCGGAGGCTTTCATCTATGCACCTGAAACAAAAAAAAGAAACAACATGCGGCGACTTGAGGCCGCTCTTTATACACTTTCATTCAAATAATAAAGATGGAAAACAGAAAAATACACGTAGCTATTACGCACGGAGATACAAACGGTATAGGATATGAACTCATTTTCAAAACCTTTTCCGACCCTTCCTTACTGGAGCTATGTACACCTGTCATCTATGGTTCTCCCAAGGTGGCAACATATCACCGGAACGCGCTTAATCTCCAGGCTAATTTCACAATCATCAGCAAGCCTGAAGATGCACGCGACGGAAAAATCAACATGCTAACCACTTTTGACGATGAGATAAAAGTGGAGTTAGGGAACAGCACACCAGAGTCAACAACAGCTGCACTTAAAGCTATCAACAGAGCCATATCCGATTACGAAAAGAATGCATACGATGTTCTCGTCACTGCTCCAGTAAACGAGGAAGTGATGCAAACAATCTTTCCAGACATTCTTTCCCAATCACAGTATCTTGCACAAAAATCATCTGCCAGCGAAAATATGCTGTCCATACTCACAAACAATGCTCTTCGCATTGCCATTCTAACTCCTAGGATGCCAATCACAAGAATCCCAAGTGTGGTAAGCAAAGAAATGATTGTCAGCAAGACAAAGCTTTTCAACGAAATACTTAAACGCGACTTCTCCATTTCTTGCCCACGCATTGCCATCTTATCGTTGAACCCTCAGGCAAGCGGAGGGAACGAAGAGAATAAAGTGATCAATCCCGCCATCACAGAATTAGAAGAGCACGGTGTTCAAGCATTCGGTCCTTACCCTGCAGATGCGTTCTTTGGAAATACCATGCAAGAATCGTTCGACGGTGTGATGGCCATGTACTACGACCAAGGCATGATTCCATTCATGACCATCGACCAAGGAAGCGGTACAGGATACACCGCAGGACTTCCCTTCGTATGTACATGTCCTCTTTACGACTCAACGGGAAATGTTGGTGAGAGTGGCAATGTGAACGAAAGTTCGTTCCGCCATGCCATTTATAATGCAATCGATATTTTCCGCAACCGCATCTACTACGAAGAACCATTTAAAGACCCGCTCAAGAAGCTCTATCACGAGAAGAAGGACGATAGCGAGAAGGTAAGGTTCACTTTGCCAAAGAGTAAAAACGAGAACACCACTGCCGAATGAAAAAGAAATACCAGAACGGATTCTTTATCTTTGGTCTGCTTGTTCTTATCATCATGATAACGCAATTGGACTTTTCCCAAGTATGGGCTGGATTGAAGCATGCCGGTTATTGGTTTATCGCAGTGTTGGCTCTTTGGGCTGTTGTGTATATTTTCAACACTGCTGCATGGTTCTTCATCATCAAGAGCGGTAACCAAGGGAAAAACAAGGTCGGTTTCTGGTGGCTATACAAAATCACCATCTCAGGATTTGCGCTGAACTATGCCACACCAGGCGGGCTCATGGGCGGGGAGCCTTATCGCATAATGGAGCTTTCTCCTAAAATTGGAACAGAAAGAGCATCATCATCTGTTATATTATATGTGATGACTCACATCTTCAGTCATTTCTGGTTCTGGTTACTGTCTGTCCTCCTCTATATCATTACACAACCCATCAACACCTTCATGGGCATCGTTCTTTCGTGCATCACCGGATTCTGTGTGTTAGGTTTGTGGTTTTTCATCAAAGGATACAAGAAAGGACTGGCACTTAGGCTGATGAATCTGTTGAAGCACATTCCCGGAACAAAACGTCGTGCAAGAAATTTCATAGACACCCACCGACAGCAGTTGGACACAATAGACCTTCAAATATCAGCATTGCACAACCAAAACCCTCACACTTTCATCGGTGCAGTGCTTTTAGAAATTGCTGCACGCTTTGTGTCGGCATTCGAAATCATGTTCATCCTGCTGGTTATTATGCCAAGCGTGAATTATGTGCAATGTGTTCTCATCCTAGCCTTTACCACATTGTTTGCCAACATGCTGTTTTTCATGCCTTTGCAATTAGGAGGGCGTGAAGGCGGATTCCTCATGTCGGCCAATGGTCTGGGCATGACAGCAAGTAACGGTATATTCATTGCACTCATCGTCCGCATGCGCGAATTGATATGGACAGCTATCGGCCTTATTCTCATCAAATTAGACAAAAAGGAGAAAAAACAAGTGTAGGAATAGGGTAAATCACGATAAAAAAGAAAAAAACTGCCAAAATTGCAGATAATTCAAAAATAATATGTAATTTTGTCAGCAAAATGAACATCTCCGAATTACAAAAGATAAAGCAGCGGTATAACATTGTTGGAAATGCCCCTGCATTGAATCGTGCGCTCGACGTAGCCCTGCAGGTTGCGCCCACAGATTTGTCTGTCCTCATTGTTGGTGAAAGCGGTGTGGGAAAGGAAATCATTCCCCGCGTGATTCACGACATATCCCCAAGACGTAGAGAAAAATACTTTGCCATTAACTGCGGGTCAATACCCGAAGGAACTATTGACAGCGAACTGTTTGGACATGAGAAAGGCTCATATACAGGCGCCATCGGTGACAGCGAAGGCTATTTTGGCGTGGCTAACAAAGGTACAATCTTCCTCGACGAAGTGGGAGAACTTCCATTAGCCACCCAAGCAAGACTACTCCGCGTGTTAGAGACTGGAGAGTATATACGTGTGGGTGGACAGAAGATTTTAAAAACCGACGTGCGTATCGTGGCGGCAACCAATCTGAACATCCGCAAAGCCATCAGCGAAGGAAGATTCAGAGAAGATTTATACTATCGTTTGAATACCATCCCCATTCAGATGCCTCCTCTTCGTGAACGCGGAGAAGACATTATTTTATTGTTTAGGCTTTTTGCCATGCAAATGGCTGAAAAATATCGGCTTCCGAAAATTGTCCTATCTGAAGATGCTCGGCAAATGATGCTCAACTACAAGTGGCCCGGCAATGTGAGACAATTGAAGAACATCACAGAGCAGATGTCGATATTAAGCGAACAAAGGGAAATCACAGGCGAGTTGCTCCGCAACTTCATTCCCCAAGACTCAGAGAGTACCATGCTCACAACCATCTCCAACAACAAAGACAACCATTCCTACGAGAACGAGAGAGAGATTGTCTTCAAAATACTATACGAGATGCGAGGGAATGTGGGGGATCTTCGACGCGAAATCAACGAACTCCGCAAACAACTCAACGAAGCACGAACCTCCAATATCATCACGCCTTCCAACACGCAGCAGATGACAGCCATCATTGGACAAAAGGAATACCCCACACAAGCACACTATCAGCAGGTGGAGACTACCAGCAACCCCATCGATGCTGTTGCCGAAGAGATATCAGAGCCAGAATCGCTCAATCTCGAAAACATTGGAAGACAAATGGTTGTTAAAGCTCTGGAGAAAAACGGAGGAAACAGGAAAAAAGCTGCAGCAGAGTTGGGAATCTCCGACCGAACTCTTTACAGACGTATTAAACAATTTGATTTAGACTGATTAAGGCATGCACAACAAGACCATACATAACAAAAGAAAACAATTCTCTACAGCAAGGCATCTTGCTGCAGTTCTGTTCGTTTGTTTTGTCACGACAACCATCTTCTCATGCATACCCAAATACTCCTTTAATGGTTCAAACATCGACTACTCGTTAACAAAAACAATTACCATAGCCGACTTCCCCATCCGTTCGAACTACGTTTGGGGACCAATGGCAGGTATCTTCAACAACCAACTGAAAGACGAGTTTTCCAATCACACCAAGCTTATACAAGTAAAGCGCAATGGTGACATGGTCATTGAGGGGGAAATCACTCGATACGAGCAAAGGAACAAGGCTGTCACTGCAGAAGGACACTCTGCTCAAACAGAACTTTCCATCACCGTCAATGTGAGGTTCACGAACAACAAGAAACACTCTGAAGATTTTGAAAGGCAATTTTCATCCTCTGCCTCATACGAAACAACCCAAAGCCTGAACAGTGTTCAAGAACAACTTGTAACAGAAATGGTTAAGGATATTGTGAATCAGATATTTAACGCAACAGCCGCCAACTGGTAATGAATATAAAACAACTGATAACCCATCCTGAATTGATGGACAAGGAAACGCTCTACGACTTGAGATCGCTCCTTGCCCAATATCCTTACTATCAAACAGCCAGGTTGCTACTGCTACAAAACCTCTACCTGCTTCACGATGTCACTTTTGACGAAGAACTCAGGCAAGCAGCCATCTACATTACAGACAGGAAAGTGCTTTTCAAACTCATAGAGATGTCGCACTACAAGATCAGGAATTCTTCTGCACCTTCTTTGCCACCAGCACAAACAGACCAAAAGGAAACACCCAAGAAAAAGGAGAGCAAAGGAAACAGAACCATGTCGCTCATCGACAAGTTCATTGATTCACTGCCCAAGGAAAGCAACGAAAAGAGCGAACAAACCAAACTGCGCAAACCAACACCCGCCGATGCTGTTGTCGATTATGTGGCTTATCTGCTCGAGACAGAAAGTCAAGAGGATGCCACCAACACAGACAGCCAGATGAAGGGTCAAGAACTGATAGACAATTTCATCAACAAAGATGAAGGAAATTTCAATCTTAAGGAAAATCCGGAATTTTTACCACAAACCGACCCTCTAGAGAAGAATGATGAAAAAAACAATGATGAAGGCTATTTTACAGAGACTTTAGCCCGAATTTACATAAAACAAGGCAGATATTCTAAGGCTTTGGAAATTATTAAGCATTTAAATTTGATTTATCCAAAAAAAAATGCTTACTTTGCAGACCAAATCCGTTTTTTGGAAAAATTGATCATAAATAACAACAAAAATAAGTAAAAGAAAATGTACACATTATTTGTAATTCTAATTGTCCTGGCAGCAATTCTCATGATTGGTATTGTGCTCATCCAGGAGTCAAAAGGAGGAGGCTTAGCCTCAAACTTCTCATCTTCAAATGCCCTGTTGGGTGTTCGCAAGACAACCGATTTCATAGAAAAAGCCACTTGGTCGCTCGCTGCAGCAATGGTTGCATTGAGCATCATCTGCGCGTGGGCTGCCCCCAAAGCTCCAACATCACAGAGCGTCATGGAAAATGTTCCCACAGAACAGCAACAGACCAACCCCAACAATTTACCAGGATTCGGAGCAAGCCAGACCAACAAGCAGCAGGCGCCAGCCGCTGCCGAAGGAGCTAAACCAGCTGCTGCCGAAGGAGCTAAACCAGCTGCACCTGCTCAGCCTGCTAAATAAGTTGGACAGCCAATTATCAAGTGGCTTGACAATCAGATTTAGAATAAAAAAGCAAAGCACAGGATTTATTTGAGTTTCCAAATAGATCCTGTGCTTCTCTATTATAGAATACTTTCATTAAATGACAACAATCAATAGCGACACCATCGACAGCCTCTTACAAAAAGCCTACTGGGTAGTAGACATTCTTCCCAAACAAGTACCATCAGGCAGCAAAGGACAATACTTCAAGGTAGAGCAATTTTTCTTGAGTCATCTTCAGATGGAAAGCCTCTATCAGAAGTTCGCCATCATTATCATCAAGTTGAACTGCTACGATGACATCAGCGTCTGTCCTGCAGACAATGAGTGGATTAAGAATCCCAATCCATCAGCCATCATACAATGGTTGAAAGACTGCCCAATAGAAAAAAAAGACATATTTGTTATATTGGAATCGTCAGAAACCATGATAACAATCAATAGCGAAGACACTCACATGACCATCTATAACCCCGATGACGATATCCTCCAACTGATTAGAAGATTGGCAGCGGCAGAAGGGTTGTTCACATGGAAACCATCAGCAGAATAGTCCACATACTTGCGCACAAGCTTCTACACATGCCCATCAAGTATTGTTCGCTACACTTTCCAACCAACTATTTCTTCCAGGCATTCACCACTTCACCGATATACATGGAATGAATGCCGGCAGGGAAAAAGGAATACATTCTTTTAGGCACCTCGCTCTTAAATCCTTTGGGGTCGAACGGAGCAGCATACATCAGTTTGCACTCTATCACCATCGTTGCCTCTGTATAATAAGGTGTGCCATTCTCAGTGTAAGCCGTATGAAGTCCAAGGGCTTTTGCCTTGTCGCCATCACGACCGCTCTTGGTGCCCATGTAATTGAGCACTTTACTGTATTCCACATCAAACGCCATGACTGTGAAATAAGCCGAACGATCCATAAACTCCTTTGTGTAACGCTTTTCTGCCACATACACAGTGAGAGCAGGTCTACCCCAAAGTGTTCCTATTCCTCCCCAACCTATTGTCATGGCATTGCTTTTCACATTGTCGCCAGCAGCAAGCAACTGGGCATCGTGGAACCATCTGAATCCATTGTCAGCGAAATCGTCCATCACATTGAATTTCTTAAAACCATTTTGTTCCTGTGCATTCACAGGAACAGCGGCGAATAACATCGACAACGCCAATAATACTGCCACCCAAATACTTTTCTTCATACAAAAACTATATAAATTATATTAATTCAAAAAAGAAGCAGTCAGACAACCTTTTGACAGATTCTTCGCCCGAGCGTAAAGCAATCCAAAGCGGACACGACTCTCCATTAGAAAATGATAGCTTCGTATACATAAAGCTCAGCATCTCGCCAACCATCCCAGCCTATTCCTGCTTTGTCTTGTGAACAGTGGCCTACGAACTCCTCCTTTGTCCAATCAACTTCATCGGCCACCTGAGGCAGGAATGTGCCGCTGCGGTATCCTTTACGGATATAAATGCCATGGCGGTGCAATTGGAATTCATCAAGGCTGTTGATGCGGCGCATCGGGGTGAGAACAGAAATCTCAATGTCGATATCCGCCAACTCCTCACGACCGACAGGCATAAAGCGTGGGTCTTCGAATGCAGCAGCACGCGCCATGCGAGCAACAATCTCATGTAGCGGCACATCCTCGCCAAAGTGTCCTATGCAGCCACGCAATCTCCCATGCTTGTGCAGAGATACAAACGCCCCGCACTTCTGCAACAACGCAGTTTTTCTGTTTTCCGGCTGATACGGCGCAATGCCTTTCCCATCCAAAGAGTCCTTGATGCTGTTGAAGGCTATCTCTTTCAGCCGCCCTTTCTCCTGGGCAGAAAGGCTGAAGCCGACATCAGCTGATGAATTTCTCAAGACTACAAAAGAATGATAGCCCACCACACGATCGTGGCTGTGGCTGTCTATATCGCCAGAGTTCTGATACATCAAGTGCTTTACCTCATAATTACGGTCGAGCATCAACAATAATGTGATGATTGGAAAGGCGCCACATGCACTTGTCGCCAGATTCCTGACTCCTTTTTTTGAATTTGCCTCGATAGTGGCAACAAACTTCTTCGCATCACCACTCACAATAGCCTCGCCCGTCTTAGCATCTATCTTACACGCATCGCCATACGACGGATAGTGTGAGAAATCGCTGCTGATGACAAAGAGGTTGTCTTCATTCATATAGGGTTTCAAGACATTTGAAATCCGTTTCAACTTCGACAAGTCATTGGTGGAGATGATAATGGGAACAATGGGTGGAACATCCTTCAAACGACGTTGCAGAAAAGGCAGTTGCACTTCCAGACAATGCTCACGGTCGTGCGCTTCTTCTCTATAGGTAAAAAGACTGTCGGACGCTATCAGTTTTTCAGCCGTCTCGCGGTCAACAGCCACATTACCCAATGGTGTGGCATAGTAATCAGCCATGCAGTTGACCGATGCGCCGTCAAGCCATTCATAATGACTGGGGCCTATCAAGAAAATACGCTTGTATTGTTTTTCTTCAGGACTGAGCGACATGTACGCCGAAGCCGCCACATTGCCCGAGTAATAATGACCAGCATGCGGCACAATAAGAGCGGCAGCGTTTTTGTAAGAATCGCAACCATTGTGCAGAGCCAAGAAACTGTCCACCTGATGGCTCAGCCTCTGGGGATTGTCTTCATAAAAGCGTCCAGCCTGAACAGCTGGTCTAACCACTGGTTCCTCCATGAGTTCTTCGTTTGTGTTCATCATCAGAATCGCTGCTGAAATAATTGTTATTAGCATTGTAATGACTATTATTATGACCAACGTCTCATTCAAAAACACTGGTCCGTTTGTTCTATCATCACGGTCAGAACTGTCCATTATTGCTTTGATGGTCTGGCATTTTTCGCAAAGTCGAACAACGACTGAGGCAAATGGCAATAGCCCGTTGGATTCTTGTCGAGGTAATCCTGATGATATTCTTCTGCTGTGTAGAAATTCTCCAGCGCCTGTTTTTCAACTGCCAATGGCACTTGGTAGTTTCTCTGTTCCTCGGCATACACCTTATCAATAACAGGCAGATCAGCCTCATCGGTGTAATAGATGCCTGTACGATAGCGCGTCCCCTCGTCGTGACCTTGTTTGTTCAGACTTGTCGGATCGATGGCTTTGAAGAACATCTTTACAAGGAATTCCAGACCGACCTTTGACGAATCGTATCTTACATGCACCGTCTCCGCATAGCCTGTCTCATCTGTATACACTTCCTTGTATGTGGGATGCTCAGTATGTCCGTTGGCAAATCCCACTTCGGTATCAACCACTCCTTCAATCTGCTTGAAGAAATGCTCCGTACCCCAGAAACAACCACCTGCAAAATAGATATCTTTCACTAGTTCCATCATCGGCTCTTCGTTGGTCTTAGATGATTACTGCAGTGCCGCTTGTTGACACCATCAACATCGAATTGTTAGAGCCAAGAGTTTCGTAGTCGATGTCTATGCCTACAACAGCATTGGCGCCCAGAGCCTGGGCACGCTCCATCATTTCTTTCATCGATGTGTCTTTGGCCTCGCGAAGCACCTTTTCATAGCTGGCCGAACGGCCTCCTACGATGTCACGAATACCTGCAAAAAAGTCCTTTACAAAATTAGCGCCGATAATGGTTTCGCCTGTCACTACCCCTTTATATTCACGGATGGGGCAACCTTCAATCTGTGGTGTTGTTGTCAGTATCATATCCATATTCTAAAACAAAAATAAAAATATTCATTCCATAAAAAGTCGTAGTTGACATCTCCATAGAGAGATTGCATTCTTACAATCCTTTTTGCATACAAATATACAAATTTATTTCAAGAAAACGAATTATCCGATGAATTTTTCATTTTTTTCAATAATCAGTTACACTTTCAATATCTCACGCAATGTCTTTTACTAATGAAAAGCAACAATCTTCAGCCTCACACAGAGGTTCCTGGCCACCCCACCCCATAAACAGTTACTCCACGTCATTATTTCACAAAATTATTTCTTTGATATTCATGAAAGCCATAAATTTACATACACATCTGATTATCAGAAGGTTGTATGCATATCTTGCGCGTTTGCGTTTAGATTGTGTAGAAACAGACTCTTTTAACACAATAGGCATTTTCTCAATCTACTGGATTCTAAATATTTACAACCAAAAATTGAAAAGTCACGACAGAATATTCATTGTCAAATTTAACAACTGTTTGCCCACACAACAAGGCAAGACTGCCTCTTGTTTTCTTAAAACTTGACGATTTTGCACTAAATAGC
>CACZPU010000079.1 GCA_902783165.1 uncultured Prevotellaceae bacterium | reverse complement strand
TCTACAAATAATCTGCAGGCAAGCAAAACACATTATTTTGGTTTGTACTGAATGATATTATGCAGGTTTTCTTTGGTGTATTGAAATAATTGTTGTTACTTTGCAAGACATATTCCTTCTGCCTTCTACCATGCAGACAGGTTAGAGGACAGGAAGCTGGCAGGCTGCAGAATGGGAAAAGCAAACAGACAATGGATAGCATTCATGGAATTTTCGACAGGACGGAGCGGCTCATTGGCCGTGAGGGCATGCAGGCAATGGCAAGTGTGCGCGTGGTCTTATTTGGCGTAGGCGGCGTCGGGTCGTGGTGCGCAGAGGGTTTGGTGCGCTCCGGTATCCAACATCTGACGATAGTGGACAGCGATGTGGTATGCGCATCGAATATCAACCGACAACTGATGGCCACCACCCAAACCATTGGCAGACCGAAGGTGGATGTTCTGAAAAAGCGGTTGTTGGAGATTTCCCCCGATGCAGAGATTGACGCTCGACATGAGATTTTCTGCGAAGCCACTGCCTCATCGTTCCATCTTGACGACTATGACTACATTGTGGATGCCATCGACTCGGTGGCCGACAAGGCGCTGCTCATCAATATGGCAACACGTACGAAGGCTGTGCTGGTGTCGTCAATGGGTGCGGCCTTGAAGATGGACCCCACCCGTATCAGTGTGGCCGAATTCTGGAAGGTGGAAGGCTGCCCGCTTGCCCGTGCACTGCGTAAACGCTTCAAGAAAGAGGGTACGATTCCCAAAAAGAAATTCCAGTGTGTGTACAGCAATGAACTGTTGGAGAACCAGCCTACAGCGGCTACCGACGACAGCGGTAACGGCTCGTTGGTTCATATCACTGGTATTTTCGGATTCACTTTAGCAGGTTTGATAGTCAAGCATATCCATACTTCTGTAAAGACAACAATATGCGCTCCCTCAAATCGCTTCTCTCCTGAAGGCTGAGGGGAGCAATCCGACAAACATATTTCTTCATGCTACTGTTTGTCTTGGCGTCTTTATCTTTCTGCTTAACCATCTTTTGTATTTAACCAAAAGACGCGAAGACCATAGGTGTGTACTCAAAAAAATATAAGGTTTTAATAAGAAGTGATGGTATTTTATCCATGATTGTTTACAAAAACAATCAAACAGCCACACACTCGGCGGTGGCATATGAGCGCAACCGGAGGATGCTGCGATGCATCAGATTGCGTACACTTTGGTAGTTGATGCCCATGATTCGGCAGATATCCTCATATTTGCGCTGCTCCACATAATAGAGATTGATGATTTGGCGCTGGCGAGGCGATAGTCTGTCAAAAAACTTCTCGATATGGGCGGTGAGCTTTTGTTGTTGCTCCAAGTGTTCGCGATTGTATTCTTCCATCTCTGCTATGGATTTCATACAATTGTCGTTTATCTCATTATCGCAGAGATGCACATTGCGACGGAATTCGTCGTTGATGCGGTTGCGCAAGGAAACATAGAGATAACTCTCGATATTGTCGACATTCTCCAGCATATCACGCTTGGTGAAGAGTTTCACAAACACATCCTGGATACAGTCTTTAATCATCTCACGGTCGGTTGTGAATTTTGAACCGAATGCAAAGAGATTGTCGATGTGCTCGTCGTAAAGATGCGAAAAGTCAATCATAGGGTTTCTCCTTTGTTTTGTAGATTCGTTTCCGATTGTTTCGATTTCTTTCGTTTATTTGTATGCAAAAATACAAAAAAAAAAGGAATTGTTGCTGATAAATCAGAAAGAATTCCTTTTTTATAAATTTTTAGCACTTATCCGTGCTTTTTTATCGACAAATCAAAGTCTCTCCAACCACAAGACTGTATTTTTTTGCACTTCGGTAAAATCGTAGGTGTTGTTGATTTTTATCGATTTCTTCAGTACCTTCACTTCGCCTGTATGGGTGTTGATGGTATGAATATTGTATTTCCCCGACTCGACTGGCAGGCTCACTGAAGATTCCTGTGCATAGACAAGATATCCTTTCTGACCATTGCCAAGCACCAGGCATCCCGTTCCGTCGAGCGGCTTCATGCTGCAAATGTCGGCCTGAAGTTTCTCGTTGCCAATCATCACGTTGGGAAGTGAACCACCAGCCATCAGGATGGCCCATCCATAGGTGGGATACTGCTGTGCATAGAAGGTGACGGCCTTGTCGGGGTACTTGTCACGGTATTCGCGAACAGCCTTGTAGGCCTCATCGAATCCTGTCTTGCCGGCACCCCATTTGCGCATCCACTGGCG
>CACZPU010000078.1 GCA_902783165.1 uncultured Prevotellaceae bacterium | reverse complement strand
TTTTCCGAGGCAAAGTTACGAAAAAACAAGAGAAGAGCCAAATATATTTTAGTTTTTCAGAGTGCAAAGTAAGTTCGGCTGATTCAATGAGATGAAGAGCCGTGTATAGGACAAGAGCATTTCATCTGTTATATTTCCTACATGAAGAGTGTTCTCTATATACCCTTTTTACTTCAAAAAAACAATTATAATTATCAAAAACAATTATTTTCTTGCTAATTCCGCAAATAAAAAATAACTTTGTACACAGATTAAAGCACATCAGCAAAACACTTATGCGATGCCTTGCTAACTATTTGAATGAAATTATACAGCCTATTGTTCTTTGTGAATATGAACTAAGATGTTGACATTGATTAATAAACAAACCGTGTTATGACTAGTTGTAATATTCTGAACACTGACCGTGACGGGAAAATGCCGTCAGAGTTTACGAGCGATTATCATGTACACTGGACAAATCGCCCAGCCAATTTCGGAAGCAGCGAGAGCAGAACTGAGTAAATTCAAGTTATGCCGAATCGCGAACCGAAATCGACATAGTCAGTGAGGAAGCAGAGAGAAACATTTCATTATAAAAAAGCCGGAAAGATGAATTCATTTGTAGATTATTTCAGAAACATACAAGAGAGAAACGGAGCAATAGGACAAATCCACTCATGTCCGGAACTGATGGAATGCATCCAGCAAGTGGGATTCCTACCGTTGTTGGAGAGCGGCATACAAGGCTATGCGGCAGAGAGTCTGATGGCAGAAGAATGCCAATTTACGCAGTTCCCCGACGGCTCGTGGGAATGGCCTCTATGGCAGTGGAAAGGTTCTGTGGTGCGTGAGGGCGGTTGCGTATATGGCAAGTTTTTTGCTGGCAAAGCTGGTTTTGTCAGCCGCGAGTGGTGGCCCGACTTATATAACTGGCGGCGCAGTCAACACCCTGTTCCGGAGGAAGGTACCATAGAGGATGTCATTCTTACGACCCTGCGTGAAAACGGCAGTATGATAACCCGCGAACTGCGAGCAGCCTGCGACTTTACTGGCAAAAATATGCGCTCAAAGTTCGATGCCTACGTCAGTCGCTTGCAGATGGGCACCTACATTGTGACCGAAGACTTTGTATATCCTGTTGACAAGCACGGACGGGAGTACGGTTTTGGTTGGTCTTTGTTGACAACACCGGAACATCTGATTGGCCGTGAGAATTGTCTTTGCGACAGAACACCGGAGGAATCCTTACAGCGAATGATGGAGCATTTGTCAGGACTGCTAACCTATGCAACGGAGAGGCAAATAAAGAAACTTTTGAAATGACGAAGACAAATGACGACATAAGCGGATAGGCAAACGCACTTGCGGGCCTATCCGCTTTTTTGTTCTATGTCCATAGCTTTAAGGGGAAAAGAAGAGAAAAGGGGGAAACAAATAGATTTAGGAAGAGAAGGATTAAGGCAATGCTTATTGTAGCAACGACTGAAACAACAATGTAGCGGATTACACTAGCATGTTGGTACTGACTGGGCTACAAGCCGAAGTTTTTCGTTCAATAGCGACTAAAAGTCGGGCGAGAGCATATCTCTCAAGTTGAGCTACTACGATACTCCATTGGTGTCATGCCCGTGAGCCGGCGGAAGAACTTGGCGAAGAACGCGGGGTTGGCAAAATGGAAATCATCGGCGATCTGCGCTGCACTCTTTTCAGTATGGCGCAGTTCTATTTTGATGCGGGTAACAAGCGCGCGGTCAATCCAGTCCTTGGCGGTGGAACCACTGGTCTGACGCACGACGGTACCCAGATAGCGCTGAGTGAGACATAGGCGATCGGCATAGTAAACCAGTTGATGGTGCTCGTTGCAGTGCTGATTCACCAGTTGGAGGAAGCGGTCGAAGATGTTTTTTTCGCGTGAACGGGTGGCAAGGAGCTGATCGGTCTGCCGGCGATAGAGCTGGTTGTAGTGGTGCATCAGGGCTGCCACAAGGGCTGTGGCCGTAGGACGATGATAGTCCGTCTGGCAGACGAGATGCCAGAGACTGTCGAGGATGTGACGAGCCGTGGCGATGTCGGACTCAGAGACAGACAGTTGGAAGTCGCGCACCTGACCATTCATGGCTGATGGCATCTGGTCTTGGGCGAACGGCATGGGGAACTGTGGAAAGATGGCAAGGCCGTAAATCTCAAGGTCGGGAGAGAAACGGATGGGGGTGATGATGGTGCCTGGGCATAGATAGACAAGAGTGCCGGCACTGACGTGGCGGTCCTGCAGGTTGAAGTTCACATCGCCCTCGCCTCGGGTGATGATGCCGAAGCGATGGTCGTTGATGATGAAGGGCGGTGACTGCTGAATAATCAAGTGGAACACACGCGCGTCTCCATGAATGATGGCCAACTCACTGTTGAAGAAGATGCTGTCGCGAATCTCGTTGAAGTGAGAGGCGAGGATTTCCCTTATCCGCCACAAATCCATCAGTTTCGGTTGCTTACCCATCTGTTTTGTCTATTTCGGTTGTCATTTTGCTACAAAGATAATGAACTTTGACGAATTATAGCACTTTCATAGCACAAATCGAACAAAAAGAACATTATTGTATACCGACGGATAATAGGAAATAGGGTGAAAAGCCGTACATTTGCAAAAAATCTGCGAAGATGGGTTGCACCATCATTGCATCAGAATTCAACTATAATGAGAATATGAGAAAGTTTTTATTGAGCCTTGTGATGCTTCCGATAGCAACAATGGCACAGACATTAGAAGAATGCCAACAGGCAGCGGAGCGAAATTACCCGCTGATACGACAGTACGACCTCATCGGAAAGACAACGCAACTGACGCTAGCGAATATTCAGAAAGGCTGGCTGCCGCAGGTGTCGGGACAGGCACAGGCTACGTATCAGAGCGATGTGGTGGGCTTCCCAGAACAAATGCGGGCAATATACCAACAGATGGGTATCAACATGAAGGGACTGACGAAGGACCAGTATCGTGTGGGCATCGATATCAGCCAGACCATTTACGATGGCGGTGTCATCAGCAGTCAGAGGGAAGTAGCCCGTGAGCAGGGTAAGGTGCAGGAGGCTCAGACGGAGGTCAATCTGTATCAAGTACGCAAACGAGTGAGTGAGATGTATTTTGCACTATTGATGCTTGACAAACAGATTCTCCTGAACCGCGACCTACAGGAACTCTTAGCAGGCAACGAGCGGAAACTGCAGGCCATGGTGAAAGGCGGAACGGCTGCGGAGAGCGACTGGCAGAACGTGAAGGCCGAACGGTTGAACGTTGTGCAGCAGGCCACCAACTTAGAGTCGCAGAAGCGGATGCTGACGGCAATGCTATCCACTTTTTGTGGCATAGAAGTGAAGGAATTGCATAAGCCTGCCAT
>CACZPU010000077.1 GCA_902783165.1 uncultured Prevotellaceae bacterium | reverse complement strand
TCTAATAGTGTGTATGACGTGCTTACTCGCATCTGTTCTTTCGGGTGTCTGGTGCTGCATGGCAATGCATCTAACGCTCGAAAAAACAATGAAAACGCTAATCGGTAAAGTTGGGGAAGGTCAGACTCGCGCTCAAGGCGGAGTAAGCGCCCCTGCAGGATTTTCATTCTTTGTGAAATTCTGCCCCACCATGTTGTGTCTCGGCGTTCTACTCTTATGGACGAGTGCCATCGTTGTGTTGTTCTTTTAGTCTCTTCTCCTCGTCCCATTCGTGCAGCATGCATGACACTCCTGTGTCGATCATCAGGTTCGTCCCGTAGCTTACAGCAATTTTAATCGGGTACGAACCGTCCATCCTTGCCCTCCTTGTGTCGAGCCTTAGATAACTTTTTGCCATTTTGATTTCCTCAATTGTCATGACTTACAACCTCCGTTTTACGATTCCATTTGCTTAGGATATGCAAAAATTGCTTAGGATTTGCACAAAATTGCAACATATTTTCACTAAATTTGCCGTTTTTCACCCGTTTTTTGGATGCATTTCGGTGCCATAAAACACCGTTTTAAACGAAAAATAAGTACCACTGAACCGTTCTAATTGACTGATTCTGTGATACTTATACTCAATGTCGGGATTACTGGACTCGAACCAGCGACCTCGCGCCCCCCAGACGTGTGCGCTACCAACTGCGCTAAATCCCGATCCTGTTAACAAGAGCAATTCTTGTGAATCGCAAATGCGGATGCAAAAGTACATACTTTATGCGAGATAACCAAATTTTCGGGACTTTTTTTTTGTTCAATTAGTTTTTATTGCCTTTTCATGAATATTGAAGGAGATTCTCATGCGTGTGACATAAACTACGAGAGGAATAGTTAAGTGCTCCCCTCTATTTCTCCTCTTTCCATCCCACACGCTCTTTCATCCAATTGATAATCTTATTACCAACTTTGCGCTCAATTCCTGCCTGTGTGGTTGGTATACCGGTTTTCTTGGTGAAAGCGCGTTTCAGTTTGTTGATTCCCAAAAACTCTTTCCAAGAGAACCTTACAGAAAGTCCGGGAATGCCAGTCTTGCTATATTTGTTCTTGGTAGATTTTTTGCGCGTGGTCGACTTGGTTGTGCTACTGGTAGTTTTCCGCTTGCTTGTACTGACCTTCTTTTTGGTTGTCGAAGATTTGGCGGCATCGATACTTTCGCTTTCCAATGTTGAATTATCAAGAATTGACATAATCTTTGATTTTTATTTTGTATTTGGTGGCGAAGTTACAAAAATTATTGTATATTTGCAAGAAAAACAGAAAATATGCAATATAAACTCTCTGCCCCTGCGCAGATAGACTCCATCATCAACCTTCCTGCCTCTAAGAGCATCAGCAATCGCGCGCTGATAATTTATGCCTTGACAAAAGATGGAATCCTTCCCCAGAATCTGAGCGATTGCGACGATACAAAGGTCATCATAAGGGCTTTGCGTGATATGCCCGATATGATTGACATCATGGCGGCTGGTACAGCTATGCGATTTATGACATCTTATTTGAGTGTGATTCCCGGTACACATGCCATTACGGGCACAGAGCGGATGAAGCATCGTCCTATCAAGGTTTTGGTTGATGCGTTGCGCTATCTTGGAGCCGACATAGAATACTTGGAAGAAGAAGGATTTCCACCCTTGCGCATAACAGGGAAAAATCTGGAAGGTGGACGTCTGGAAATACCCGGAAACATTAGTTCGCAATATATTTCAGCTTTGTTGTTGATAAGTCCTGTGCTTAGAAATGGATTGGAACTGGTGCTTACCGGCGACATCATATCACGGCCATATATAGACCTGACACTCCACACCATGCATGATTTCGGAATCAAGGCCGAATGGACCGATGTCCAGACCATCACCACAGGGCATCAAGAATACCAACCAAGGCAGTACACGATAGAAAACGATTGGAGTGCTGCGTCTTATTGGTATGAAATCATGGCGCTGAGCAATATATCTTCGTTGACATCGAGTGGCAAGGATAGTGTCTCCATTCGTTTGGAAGGATTGGCCGACGGCTCGCGACAAGGCGATTCGGTGGTGCGCTATCTTTTCTCCATGCTCGGGGTGAAGACTGTTTTCGACCATGCCAAGCGCGGAGTTCCCACCATGGTGACTTTGAAAAAGGTGCCTACACACCTGCAAAGATTCGACTACGACTTCATTAACCAGCCCGACTTGGCCCAAACGTTGGTGGTCTGTTGCTGTGCTTTGGACATACCGTTCCACTTCACGGGGCTCGCCACTCTTCGCATCAAGGAGACCAACCGCATAGAGGCACTGAAGAAAGAACTGCGGAAATTGGGCTATGTCATCAAGGACGTGGACGGAAGCGAGCTGATTTGGGACGGTGAGCGATGCGAGGCAAGCATGGAGCCCATCGACACCTATGAGGATCACCGCATGGCTTTGGCCTTTGCACCTTTGTGCATCAAGTTCCCCGGACTACGCATCAATAACCCGCAAGTGGTTACAAAAAGCTATCCTCACTTTTGGGACCATCTTCGACAAGCAGGATTCACCATCACAGAATGATCTATCTAATTGTTTCACTCCTTGTTTTAGGTGTAATTGCTGCCATCATGGGGCTGTTGTCATACAATAAAGACGGCAGTTCCAGCGTTATTATGGTTGACAACTCGTCGTGTGCCACCTGCAATGGCGACAATCCGAAATGTGAGCAGGAGTGCATGATGGAGGCCGCCACGAAGGATATTGTGTATTTCGACGATGAGGAACTCGATTCTTTTTCTGGTCGCAAGGCCGCCGACTATTCCGATGATGAGGCGGAGCAGTTCCGTGAGGTGGTCTACACGATGCGACAGCAGGAGGTGAAAGAGTGGACGCGCAGTTTGACGTTGAGGGGAATAGAGCTGCCCGACCAAGTGAAAGACGAAGTGTTTCTTCTGATTGACGGCAGTTCTTAGAATTAATAGTGAATGACAACCAATAGAAAACAGTATTGTTGTAAAAGGAGCGGATTCTTTCCTTGCAAAGGGTCAAGTTTTCTTGAGACTTGTACATCTAACATGTACAAGTCGTACATGTTACTTGTACAACTTGTACATGTTAGATGTACAAAATCGTTTCCTATTGGGAACATTTACGCTAAATATCCTATCTTTTCCAAAAGTGCTATCTTTCTTCTGACGATGGCTATGACTTTTGTCTTGAGCAGTTGCTCCACCGAAAAGAATACGGCTAAATCTCGCTGGTGGCACTCGTTCAATGCAAAATACAACACCTATTATAATGGTGCACAGGCATTCATTGACGGCTCACTAGAAAAGGAGAACAGCAACAAGGACAACTTCACAGAGATGATACCGCTGTTCACCGTGGGCAACAAACAAAGTCGCGAGATTGGCAAGAGCAATTACGACATTGCCATCGAGAAATGCCAAAAGGCCATCAGAAGACATAGCATCAAGCGTCGTCCGCAATGGACAAAGAGCCGGAAGAAAACTCAGCGCGACATTGAGTGGCTTAATCGTCGCGAGTATAACCCATTCTTGTGGAAGGCTTGGATGTTGATGGGTAGGTCGCAGTTCTCCAAGGGGGCATTCGAGGATGCAGCCTCCACCTTCGCCTATGTAAGCAGGCTTTACGAAACTCAGCCAGCCATTTATGGCAGAGCGCGTGCATGGTTGGCACGTTGCTATATTGAGAACGACTGGATTTACGAAGCCGAAGATGTGATTGTGAAGATGAAGCGCGACTCGCTCGATTGGCGCGCGGTGAACGATTGGAATAATACCATGGCCGACTACTATATCCATATCGGCCAATTCAACGATGCCATCCCATATCTTCGTAAAGTGATACGCCGTGAGACGCGCCGAAAGCAAAAGGCGCGCGAATGGTTCCTGATGGGGCAGTTGGAGGCTGCCGTCGGGCATAAGCAGGAAGCGTACAAGGCGTTCAAGCGCGTCATCAGCCAGAATCCCCCTTATGAGTTGGAGTTCAACGCACGTATTGCCATGACTGAGGTGATGGCCCAGGGCAAGAGCAAGCAGATGATAAGCAGGTTGCGCCGCATGGCGTCTTCTGACAAGAATGAAAACTATCTGGATCAGGTTTACTATGCCATTGGCAACATTTATCTTGCCCAGCGCGACACAACCAATGCCATTGCTGCCTACGAAAAAGGAAACGAGAAAGCCTTGCGCTCAGGCATAGAGAAGGGTGTGTTATTGTTGCATTTAGGCGACCTTTATTGGGCGAAGGAGAAGTTCAGCGATGCCCGACGCTGCTACGGTGAGGCTATTGGATTGCTTGACAAAGACCGTGACGACTATGAGCAATTGTCGGAGCGTTCGATGATTCTTGACGAACTTGTGCCCTTTACAGAGTCGGTACATTTGCAGGATTCCTTGCAGGAATTGGCCAAGATGAGCGAGAAAGACCGAAATGCCGCCATCGACCGCGTGATTGAAGAACTGAAGAAAAAAGAAAAGGAAGAGCGCGACAAGCAGGCAGAAGAACTTGCCAATCAGACGGTGCAGCGCAACCAACAAAATACAAATACCCGCCAGCAGCAACCCGCTCAGCGTCCCACCATGGGCGGTCAGCAGAGCTCCGCCTGGTATTTCTATAACCCAACTGCTGTGACTCAGGGTAAGACCGCTTTCCAGCGCCAATGGGGCAAACGCGAGAATGTGGACAACTGGCAGCGTGTCAACAAGACTGTGGTAGCCGGTATTGGCTCGGATGGAAATATGGATGAGCTGACCGACCAAATGCGTGATTCCCTTGCACAGGCGGCTGCCGTGGAGGATTCCTTAAAACAGATTGCCGACAGTGCCCAGAACGATCCGCACCGCCGAGAATACTATCTTGCCCAAATCCCATTCACAGAAGAACAGATCCAAGAGAGTAATCTCTTGATTATGGAGGGACTGTTCGGTAGTGGCGTCATCTTCAAGGACAAACTTAACCATCTCATCCTGAGTGAGCGGCAGTTGAGAAGGCTTACCGACAAATATCCCGACTTTGAGCGAATGGACGAAGCCTACTATCACCTTTGGCTTCTCTATATGCGCAAAGGGAAACCAGATACAGCCGATGTCTATCTGCAACTATTGAAACAGAATTATTCTGACAGCCAGTGGACAAAGTTGCTCGACGACCCGAACTTTGAAGAGAACGCGCGTTTTGGAACTCATATGGAAGATTCGCTATATGCTGCCACCTACGAGGCCTTCAAAGCCAATCGGTTGGCCGATGTGGCTTTCAACCGGGAAATATCCGACAAACGATTCCCGCAAGGGGCCAACCGCGACAAGTTTGTCTTCATTGGTGGACTGACGAAACTGAATGGTGGCGACAGCAAAGGCTGTCTGGACGATATGCAGGAAGTGGTGGAGAAACATCCGGAAAGCAGCGTGAGCCAAATGGCTGGAATGATTATCAATGGTGTGAAAGGCGGACGCAGACTGCATGGCGGAAAGTTCGATATCGGCGACGTATGGCAGCGCAGAGCCATTGTGCTCAGCGACAGCGATTCGATTGCCGCGAAAGAATTCTCCAAAGAGCGAAATGCCGACTTTATCTTTATGCTTGCCTACGTGCCCGATTCGGTGAACGAGAACAAGTTGCTTTTCGAGATGGCTCGATTCAATTTCACCAGTTTCCTCGTGCGTAATTTCGATATTGAGATTACAGATGAAGACGAATTGCATCGGATGATAATAAGCGGATTCCACAGTTATGATGAAGTGCTGCAATATGCTCGTCAGCTTTACAAGCAACAACAACTGGTGCAGCTTATAAAACCGTGCAGACGCATATTGATAAGTCGGGAGAATATGGAACTCTTGGGCACACACTTCAGTTATAACGAGTACGATGAGTTCTATGAGAAGAATTTCATTCCGCTCACCATCAGTACCGAAGAGTTGCTGAAGGAACCTGAAACCATCGAATTTGAAAACATGCCCGAGTCGGACACCCCGTCTTCTACAAAGAAAAAGGAAGAGGAGGAAGAGGTCGAAATACCTGACGAGAACGAGTTTGAGGTGGAGTGGTAAAGGATATGTAACTATGTAGGCTCGGTGTGGGACAACAGTCGGTAATATCGAAGTCTTGATAAAGAACAAAGGCTTTTAATACATATATAAACTATGAGTTATAAACTTTTGTGGGTTGACGATGAGATAGAGTTGCTCAAGGCGCACATCATCTTTCTTGAAAAGAAGGGATACGAAGTGATTACGGTGAGCAATGGGACTGATGCCATTGACCAATGTAGGCAGCAGACATTCGACTTGGTGCTGCTCGACGAAATGATGCCTGGTATCAGCGGACTGGAAACGCTTCAGTATGTGAAGGAAATCCAGCCGGCCACACCTGTGGTGATGGTAACGAAGAGTGAGGAGGAAGACATCATGAATCAGGCAATCGGTCAGAAAATAGCCGACTATCTTATCAAGCCAGTCAATCCCAACCAGATACTGCTTACCCTGAAAAAGAATATCCACCGAAGGGAAATAGAAACAGAGGTGACTCAAAGCGGCTATCAGCAGCATTTCCAGCAGATTTCCATGCAGATAGACAATTGCCGAAGTTGGAAAGACTGGATGGACGTATACCGCTTGCTCGTGAAATGGGAGCTCGAATTGAGCAGCACCGAAAGCAATATGGTCGAGATGCTGAAGATGCAGAAGGAGGAGGCCAACAATGGATTCGCCAAGTTTGTGAAGACCATTTATCTGGATTGGATTACATCAAGCGGGGCACAGCCAGATTTTCGCCCTCTCTTCTCGCCCGACATCTTCAAAACGCAAATATTCCCCCGACTTGATAACAAGGAGAAGGTGTTTCTCATAGTGATAGACAATTTCCGCTATGACCAATGGCGAACGCTGGCACAAGAGATTGGTGATATGTTCGACATCGACGAACAACTGTATATGAGCATATTGCCCACAGCCACACAATATGCCCGTAACGCCATCTTCAGTGGACTGATGCCAAACAAAATAGCGGAAATGTTTCCTGATTTATGGGTGGACGAAGACGAGGAAGAGGGGAAGAACCTGAACGAGGAACCTCTCATCAAAACACAATTTGAACGTTATCGACGGAAAAATATTTTCTCATACCATAAAATCAACGACTCGCAGGGTGGTGAGCGATTCATGCAACAGTTCCGCAACCTGCAGCAAAACGACCTGAATGTGTTGGTGGTGAATTTTATTGACATGCTCAGTCATGCCAGGACAGAATCGAAGATGGTTCGCGAACTTGCAAGCAACGAAAGCGCTTACCGTTCCATTACGCTCAGCTGGTTCCGCCACTCGGTTCTTGCTGATGTGTTCCGCCAATTGTCGCAAAGCGACTATACGGTCATTTTGACCACCGATCACGGAAGTATCCGTGCCGATAAACCCGTGAAAATCATCGGCGACCGGAACACCAATACCAACCTCAGGTACAAGCTGGGGAAGAACCTAAACTATAATTCCAAGGAAGTGTTCGTCATCAAAGATCCGCAGAAAGCATACCTTCCATCGCCCAATTTGTCTACAAGTTATGTTTTTGCCACTGGGAACGCCTTTTTCGCCTATCCCAACAATTATAATTACTATGTGAGCTATTACAAAGACACTTTCCAGCATGGTGGCATCTCTATGGAGGAAATGTTGATACCTCTAATCACGATGAAGCCAAGGAAGAGATAGCTTGACGTGAGGAAGTGATTGCTTGGATGCATGAATCATAAATGACATGGCTTTTTTGTTATATATAAATAGATTATGAACGATATAGAGATAAGAATCAACAGTTTGGCAGATATCCAGAATGCGGCCAAGCAGTTTGTCGACAATGTGCTTGGTCGGCAAGGAAATAGTGCCAAAGTATATGCCCTCTACGGGAAAATGGGCTCAGGGAAGACCACGTTTATCAAGGCCATCTGCGAAGAACTTGGTGTGGGAGATGTCATCACTTCTCCTACATTCGCCATAGTGAATGAATATGAAATCGCAGACCCTCGTCATCCGGAGTTGGGCTTTTCCCTCAACGACCTCGTGTATCATTTTGACTTCTACCGTATAAAAAAGGTGGAAGAGGTATACGACATGGGATATGAGGAGTATTTCTACAGCGGGGTGCTCTGTTTCATCGAGTGGCCCGAACTGATTGACGACCTGTTGCCCGATGATGCTGTCAAGGTGTTTGTCAATGAGACACCCGACGGTGGTAGAACGGTTAGCGTGCGTATGTCGTAGACTGTGACTATTTGGAACGGATGGCATGTTTATACATTTTTGCTTAAAAGAGAATGGCAGCACATAATGAACTCGGAAAATGGGGTGAGCAAATAGCGGCTCAGTATCTTGAAGAGAAAGGCTATAGCATTCTTGCCAGAGACTGGAAAGACGGACATCGCGACCTTGACTTGGTGGCTATGGATGGCGACACGTTGGTATTTGTCGAGGTGAAGACTCGTAGCAAGAATTTCTTTAACAACCCTGAAGAGGCTGTCGATTGGCGAAAAGTCCGTTCACTAAGCATGATAGCAAACAAGTTCGTGAAACTATACCAGATAGATGCCGATATTCGTTTCGATATCGTAGCTGTTGTTGGTGATGGTGGCTCTCATTTTGAAGTCAATCATATTACAGACGCTTTTTTGCCAATGGCAATTCGTTGATATTGCATGAAAATACTATATTTAGAAAAGGTGGATTCCACCAACAATTATTTAAAGAACTACTCGGATGGCGAGAACGAGGACATGATAGTGGTCTGGTCTGACTACCAGAGCGCCGGTCGCGGATGTGGCACCAATCACTGGGAAAGCGAATATGGCAAAAACCTCACGTTCAGTATTTTATTGCATCCCAGAGTACCCGCACGACATCAGTTCATCTTGTCGATGGCCAATGCGATGGCTCTTAGAGACACCTTGTCGCAATATACAAGCGGCATCAGCATCAAATGGCCGAACGACATTTACTGGGGTGACAAAAAAATATGTGGAACACTGATAGAGTCCTCCTTGAGTGGAAGCGCAATAAAGGATTGCATCATTGGCACTGGCATCAATGTCAACCAACAGCAGTTTTTCAGTGATGCTCCCAATCCGGTCTCGCTGAAGCAAATAATAGGGAAGGAAGTCGACCGGAAAGAGCTGCTTGACCAGGTGGTCGCATCGTTAGGCCATTATTTGGATAGGATAGCCGAAGATGACTGGATGTCCATCAGAGAATCCTATAGGAGTCATCTCTACCGCAAGAATGAGGTGCATTCCTATCGATATCCCGACGGAAGAGAAAAACAGTTCAAGATGATTGATGTTTCCAACGACGGTCATCTGTTGCTTCAGCATCCCGACAATCTTCATGTTGAGTCGTTTGCATTCAAGGAAATACAGTTTGTTATTTGAAAACAGTAACGCATTTTCATCATTAATCATTTGTTTCAACATTTAAATATAAAAGAATATGGCAAGATTTAAGAGAATTCTATTGAAGCTTAGTGGCGAAAGTCTCGCTGCAGGAGGAAAGACAGGTATCGACCCACAACGCCTGTCAGAGTATGCACATCAAATCAAGGAAGTGCATGAGATGGGTGTTCAGATAGGTATTGTAATAGGTGGTGGCAATATCTTCCGCGGTCTAAGTGGCGCCCAAAAAGGTTTCGATCGCGTGAAGGGCGATCAGATGGGTATGATGGCAACTGTCATCAACTCCTTGGCGCTAAGTAGCGCACTTGATGCTGTAGGCGTGAGAAACAAGGTGCTTACTGCCATACGCATGGAACCGGTAGGTGAGTTCTATAGCAAATGGAAAGCTATTGATGCCATGAACGACGGCTATGTATGTATCTTCTCTGCAGGAACCGGCTCTCCTTATTTCACAACCGATACAGGCTCGTCGCTTCGTGGTGTGGAGATAGAGGCCGATGTCATGCTAAAGGGAACGCGCGTAGATGGTATTTACACTGCCGATCCGGAAAAGGATCCTACGGCAACCAAGTTCACAGATATCACTTACGACGAAGTGTTGGCTCGCAATCTGAAGGTGATGGATTTATCAGCAGTTGTCATGTGCAACGACAACCACCTGCCTATTTACGTCTTCAATATGGATATAGTGGGTAATCTGAAGAAGGTGATGGCCGGTGAGGAGATAGGAACACTCGTTCACAGTTGAGAAACTGACGCTTCAGATAAAACAAATAGTAGAGCAGTTGGTCAGTAGGTTTTCAACTGGCCGACTGCTCTTTTTATCATGTCTCTTGTTCCACTTCCGTCATTTACATATCTCACTACCATCTCTGCATATCTGATGGCGCCCCGCAAAGCATCCGATTGACTGTTTGCAGCCATCTTTACCTTCTCGAGCAAGGATGTCAGTTCCTGTAGGTCTTCCAGCTCGGGCAGATTGCCGGGGCGCATGGTGTTGATAATCATATTCAACTCTGTTGCTGCCTTTTTTATCTCATCCTGTTGACTGTTACCGTTGTCTCTGTTGAGCAATGCTTTTGCCTCGTTATACAGGTTCTTCATCCGTTCATAACCATATTTTGCCCAAGGCGCATCGGGTGTAACCTTCTCTGTTTGCGACATCCATTCTTCTTGTGCTCTGATTCTTTCTTCTGCCACAAGAATGGCTTCTTTCAACTCATAAGTAGAATTGTCTTTGTCGCCAGCAACAGACTCGGTTTGCTTCTTGGTTTCTTTCAATCGGAAATAGTGCGTCACATGTTGGTCGGCTTCATAGTCGGGAATGAAAGAAATCTCATCAAACTTTGTGATGTCAACCGTGGCTTCGTCCCAGTTGTGAATGTTCTTAGCAGCCAAGGCAAGCGGGCCGTTCATCACGGTAGCTGTCCACATCGGTTCGAAGGTGCTCATCTTGCCGTCCTTTGGAGCTACAACCATTTTGTCCGGGCAATAGTCAAGATGCCTGCTATACGGCATGATGATTTCCACTTTGTCTTTCTTCGTCCATTTCCGCAAGGGGATTTCCACATAGCTGCACGGCATGTATTCTTTCTGCAATGACTTTCCGTTCAACTTGATGTCAAACCCTTCTGTTGCCCAATAGGGAACTCGGAGTTTCATAGCGAATCTTGCTTTCCCCTTTACTATTCTGATGACAGAATGCTCGGCAGGCCATTGACACTCTTGTTGAATGGTGATGTTTTTTGCATCCCAAACAGCAGTTGTGGGCAGATAGAGTCCTACCCAAAGTGTATTTTTGCCTACAAAATAGGCAGCTTCTTGGTATTTTACATGGTTTTCTACACCTGTTCCTCCACAGCAGGTGGCTTGTGGTGTCTCGTTTCCCCAAGGTTTCGAAGCGTCAATACCCACAGCGTACTGATAGACCGTCTGGTATTTACTGGGATTCAACGAACCGACAATCTGGTTGTACAACACCCTTTCATAGTAATCCAAATAGTGGGCATCGTCAGGATTAAAGCAGTTCAGCTCTTTGGTTAGTTTTGCCAGATTGTAGGCACAGCAGGTTTCGTTCATCGTTGGTTCCGGCAATACGCCATATCTGGCATCGTTGGTGACGTTGGTGCAGAGGCTCATCATCTGTGAATAGGGCTGGCGGAACATCTCTCCGTTCCCCACACCTCCCATGGCATAGCGATAGCGTCCCTGTATCATGGTCCAGAAATTCTGTGCCAGGTGGTAATAGAACGGGTTGTGGTTGTTTCGGTAGCTGCGCAAAGCACCTGTTATCATCGGAATATGCTGGTTGGCATGACGTGTGCGTATTACATCAATGTTTTTCGACAACGGACCAAAGAAAGCAGGACTGTCGAAATAGTTGGCCGCTTCAAGCAGACGGCTTTTCTCCGCAGGCTCTTTCACCATCTCCGACAGTCTCGACAACGACTCGGCCATGCCACCCACTTCGCCAGCGATGTACATGTTCCACATTTCGTGGCGGTTGCCCAAGCGACTTCTGCGCTCTTCCTGACTGCCATTCGACTTAACATAAGTGCGGTAGTGCAGGCGGTTCCATACCCATAATCCCATATCCTTGGCAATCATCAGGGCTTTGGCAGCCACTTCTTTGTCGTCAACATAGGTGGCGATGTCAATCAATCCTGCAAGTTGTTTATGTACGGAATAGTAGGGTGCCCACACTCCTTGGTCATTGTTGTAAGGGCAATACTTTTCTACCAGTGCACAATGTTGTGCCGGAATGGCATTCAGGTAGCCGTAGCCATAGTGCTGCCAGTCTTGCTTGTAGCGGTCGAAATCGGTCCAACTGCCTTGCAGATGCTTCAATTCTTCCTCGGGTGCAAGGTCGCGTGCTTCCCAGAATCTTCCCAACTTGTTGTCCCACACGAAGGTGCGCTCCTGGCATTGGCGCAGCTCATCCACCATTCGCTTGATGTTTTCGTGCAATTGCTGTTTCTTCAGAGGGTCGTTACAGCAAGCGTAAGCCATGGCCATAGCCGACATATAATGTCCCGAACCATGACCTTTCAACTTGGTGGTAGGTGAGTCCCAACCGTCGGAGGTGGTATATCCTTCTGTGCTCAGTCCATAGGTGTCGCGGTAGTTGTATAGTTGTTGGGTGACATCCAGACTGAGTAGTTGATCGATATCCATGTCACGGTTGTGTGTCAGTCGGTTGTCGCCGATGATGCATACCTTGTTGAGTGGAAGTGGCTCAGCCTTGGGCGAAGGCTGGGATGGCTGTTTTTCTGTTACTTTGATTTGTGCTTCAACAGGATAGCCGTTGGCTGTTGTGTTGTCGCCGATGATGTATCCTTTGACACTATATGTTGTGCCAACGGGTGTGCGATCAGCATCGGCCTGTCTCTCTTCTGTTGTTAGAGCCGAGTTCATCCACCTTACCTGTCGAAATTCTTTCTTCCCGTTGCTGTATTCTACCCACAGCTGGTAGGGTAGAATAGGTGCATTACCGACAGCGACCTCCACGTTCACTTGCTCTGTTGAGCTTATTTTTTGGGGGGCTAATAGTTTCTGGGCCGACGAACTTAGTGGTGCGAAGATGGCAATCCAGAGAAGCAGTCTTTTCATGGCAATACAGAAATCAGGTCTTTGATAAGCCAAACACGCATCTTCCCCTTGCCACGATGATTCCAAGCGTAATATGGAATCAGGTTCAGGTCGGTCTGCTCGGTTAACCATTGTCCGGTATTGTCCTGTTTCAGTTGTTGTGCACGAGTGGTGAGCATGGTGATGGGACATCCGGCTATTTCCACTTGTTTGGTTTGGAAGATGGGATGTTGGTTCATAATAGTTGCCGCTATGTCGCAGTTGTTGTCTTTCCACTCTGCGCAATATACCAGCGGACCTCGCTGCACAGCCACCAATCCGCGGTCGGCTATGACCTTGTCGGCTGCTTTCACCAAGCGTGGCTCCATGTCGAAATGAAGTGTTACCATGTCGCCCTTCTTCCATTTGCGGGTGATGTTCACATATCCATCACTGCCTGGCTGAGGCAGTTCTCCGCTTTTGGTTAGTGGCTGGCCATTCAGAAGAATGGTATAGCCTGTCTGCAAGTTGTCAATGTATTGATACAGTCCTCCTGGCGTCACCTCTCCGCGCAGCCATCCAGGAATGCGTATTTTCATTGTGTAGATGCCGGCCTTGTTCTCTTTCACTCGAATGGCGATGTCGCCATCCCAAGGATAGTTGGTGCTCTGCTCCAAAACAGTCTTTTTGCCATTCACAGTCAGCGTGCCTTCGTTGGCGAGGAAGAGGTTTACATATACGTTCAGGTCTTTTACGGCATATACATAACCCGGCAGCGACGGGATGAATCGGCTGATGTTCGATGGGCAGCAGGCACAACCGAACCAAGGCTGGCGTTGGTGCTGTCCGTTGCTTGCCAATGGGTTGGGGTAGAAGAACCGTCCACCATCGAGGCTCATACCCGAAATCAGACCGTTGTGGAGTGTGCGTTCCACCACGTCATAGTATTTCGATTCACCATGAAGCAGGAAGAGTCGGTGGTTCACATACACGTTGCCAATGGCAGCACAGGTTTCGCAATAGGCCGTCATGTTTGGCAATTCATAGTTGGCACCGAAAGCCTCTCCTTGGTTGGTGGAACCTATGCCACCTGTGATATACATCTTCTTCTCCACAATGTTCTGCCAAATGCGGTCTATGGCATGTATATAGGCTGTGTCGCCTGTAAGTGCGGCCACATCAGCCATTCCTGCATACATGTAGGTCGCTCTTACGGCATGCCCCACCGCCTCGTCTTGTTCTACAACAGGCTTGTGCGATTGGCTGTAGGAGTTTTTGATGGAAGTCTTGCCACGAAAATCGAGCAGGAACTTTGCCTCGTCAAGATATTTCTTGTCACCTGTCACCAAATACAGGCGCGCCAACGCCATCTCTGCTATCTGATGGCCAGGCACCACGCAGGCCTGCTTGTTGCCAGAACCCACTTCGCGACAGACACAGTCGGCATAACGTTTGGCAATGTCGAGAAATTTGGTGCTTCCCGTTGCCTGGTAATGTGCGCAGGCGGCATCAACCATGTGGCCCAAATTGTATAATTCGTGGCTCAGTTCCTCCTCCTTCACCCATCTTTGTGTACCGCTCCATCCGTGAGGCTTCTGAGGGTTGATGGTGCGGGCAGTGTAGAGATAACCGTCGGGTTCTTGTGCAGCTGCTACGATGTCGAGTACCGAGTCGATGTAGTTCTTCAGTTTTGCATCTTCGGCAAGGCTCAGCACGTAGCTGGCTCCTTCAATGGTTTTGTACACATCGGTGTCGTCGAACGAGAATCCCATGAATTTGCTTACGTCCCACTTGTCTGTCTTCAGTCCCTCATGCCCAGGGTGCTGAAGCGTATAAGCTGCTTTTACAAAGTTGTCGTAACGGTGTTCGCTTTCGCATTTGCTGAATGCCAGCGGGATGGTCACCGTCCGTGCAGCTTCCATTCGTTGTCCCCAAAACGTTCCCGGCTTAACCTTCACTTGTGTGAAATTCACTTGGTTGATTGGATAGCCGTTGCTTCTCATTTGTTGCTTTTGCGCGTGTGCATCTTGTAGTAGGCACAAGGCTGCCATGACGGCAATCAATAGTGTTCTTCTCATATTGTATGTTTTTATTGTTTTTTCTTCATGGTTGTGCGTCCAGCATCATGGACGCTTTCCAGAAAGCTCCTCAATTGCTTATTTCAGTTATGATTGAACATCATTCAGGACTTGTGGTTCAGTTATTTCCTTTCCTCGGCAGAACCGGTGTTTTATCTGGCGGTCATCGCCCAGATAGATGTATCTTTCCAAACGATGGAGAAGTGAATAATGGTCATGATTCAGGTCTTAATCATCGATAACGAGTGCATCGAACTCATAGCCTACTTCAAAACTTCCCACACGACCGAAGAAACTTCCGGCAGCCTTGGTAGCTATCCAGAATGCTTCGGATAGGGTGAGGAACGGCCGTTCGGGATGGTTATAATTGTACATTTTGCTTATCTGTATCGCATAGAGCATTACATGGAAAATGCTCAGGTCGTGGCCGCCGCTGATGTCACTACCTAACCCGACCAACACTTCCTCATCGAGGAATTGTCGGATGGGCGCAAAGCCTGTCGTCAAGTTGATATTCGATGTGGGGCAGTGGGCTGCCATCACACCACGCTGCTTCATCAACTGCAGTTCTTCGCTTTTGGTATACACGCAATGGGCCATTACTGTTGGAGTCTGTCCGAATAGTCCGTAGCGGTCGTAGGCATCACCATAGAAGGAACTGTCTTTTCCCAAAGTTCGCACCAAGTCTATTTCGTTTCTCGACTCAGAGAGATGTGACTGTACCGGCAAGTGATACTTGGCAGCAAGTTCGCCACATGCTTGAAGCATCTCTGGTGAACACGAAGGAATGAAGTGAGGTGTGATGATGGGCCGCACCAGGGTTTCTGGCTTGTCGAATTCAGCTATCAGCGACTCATAGCCTTTCACCATTTCTTCCACCGACTCAGAAAGTTCTTTTACGCAATTTCGGTTCATGCCAACCTTGCCTACAAACGAACCCATGCCAGCCTCTTGGAAGATACGCATTAATAGTCTGGTGCTCTCTGTGTGACTTGTGGCAAAGACACACGAACGCATGGTGCCGAAGCGCCATAAGTCGCGTACAAAGCGGCGGTACATCCGTTCGGCATATGAAATGTCAGCATATTTCATTTCCTCGGGGTATGTGTAGTTCTGGAGCCATGGCAATAGTAGCAAGTCCATCGCGATGCCCTGATTCCTGTATTGTGAGGCATGTACATGCATGTCGTTCATGGCAGGAATAAGCAAACAGTCTCCGAAATCCGTCACTTCAGCATCCTCACTGTCCAGCGATGCCAAATCAGACGATACTCCTGTCACGCGACCGTTTTCGTCTACAGCTATATAGCTGTTTTCCAATACATCGAAATGGCTACGCTCTTTTGTGAAAAGAATATGAGCCTTGTAAATCTTCTTCATATTTTGTTCCTTTATCTTTTGTGGTTATGATGTTGTGAACAGAGATGAGGCTTGTGTCTTTATCACCTTGACATCTCATGACCTATGAGCAAAACAGTCTTTCACGTTCAAGACCTCAGGTGTTAAGCGTTTTTTGATTCCGGAAAAAGACTTCTTGTGTATCGCTGTTCATCATTTCAACGATGGCAATTGATTCCAGATGGTAACCTTCCTCCCGCAACAATTGGCCGCCTTTCTGGTAACCTTTCTCAATGGCGATGCCTATGCCGACCACTTCACCACCTGCTTGATGTACCAAGTCTATGAGGGCGTGTACAGCCTGCCCCTCAGCAAGGAAGTCATCGACTATCAGCACATGGTCGGTCTTGTGAAGATAGTTTTTTGAAACATAGACGCTGTTCATCTGTTTGCGGGTAAATGAGAAAGCCTTCGACACATATTGTTCACCAATGCTGTTGGCAGTCTCGCTTTTCTTGGCAAATACCACGGGCACATCATATAGGTTGCCCAACATGGTGGCAATAGCTATGCCACTGGCCTCAATGGTCAGAATCTTGTTTACTACCAAGCCACTAAAGCGCCGTTTCAGTTCCAAGGCAATTTGGCGTATGGTGTCGATGTCTATCTGGTGATTCAGAAAACTGTCAACTCTCAGTATGTCTCCTGGTTTGATAATGGAGTCTCTAAGTATTTTTTCTTCAAGGAAATTCATCTTCGTAATTTAATATATTCAGGGCAAAGATACAAAAATAATGAGGAAGAAAACATTAAATTGGAAAATACTTTTCTATTTCGTCCTTTTTTCTTCTTTTTTATGCGATATTCTCGCAAAAGCGGAATTTGTTACCCCTATAACTAGCCCCACAACAGAAGAGATTCCGTTCTTCAACCGCTCGCATAAACCATAAAGTGCACACGAAGCCTTGCCATCTATGGAATTGACTGCCATAGACTGTACTTTCTGGTCTATAAACACCTTTTTTCAGTAATCCTTTGACTTTAATCTATCCGTAGTTCTCCAAAGGACGGCTACTCTGCTCTCCCTAAACTTAGAAAACCAAAAGAACCTGCACTATGCTTATAACTTGTTGTATGTCAACGCTTTACTTGGTTATATTCTACACTGGAACCTACACTGGAACCTACACTGAATCACACTTGGTGTTTGCTTTTTAACTACAGAAAACGCAGTGTTCACAAAGATTCTCCCATGAGGAACATGATTGACAATTACAGTTGTTGGACTTTTTTCAACAGGAAGGCGCCGTCGCGTGATTAGGTGCTCCACAGCGTCCTCTGTGGTTCACACGTATAACACTTTGTCGGAGGATTGGTGACTGATATTCTCGAAAATTTGGAAATCGAAGGTTTTTGTTGTATCTTTGTAGTTGGAATCCCAGAGATAGTCATCAAACCATACGTTTAG
>CACZPU010000076.1 GCA_902783165.1 uncultured Prevotellaceae bacterium | reverse complement strand
TGGTACTGCACAGCAATGCGGGAGAGTAGGCAGCCGCCCCCTTTCTGTTTTGGTTTCCCTTCCCTGTCCTTGACGGACGGGGGAGGGGAACTCTTTTTTTGTTAGATTAACAACAAATAAACATTAAAATTGGTTTCATTGTTGTATCTTTGCAAAATAATTATTGATGTTGAGTATTTGTTCTTGAATTTCTCATTTAGATTAGAATTATTATATGGCATTAGTTGCAATCGTAGGACGTCCTAATGTTGGTAAGTCTACACTGTTTAATCGTTTGACAAAAAGCCGCCGTGCAATTGTCAGCAGTGAGGCTGGTACAACGAGAGATCGTCAGTATGGAAAGTGCGAATGGAACGGAAAAGAATTTTCTGTTGTTGACACCGGTGGTTGGGTTGTCAATAGTGATGATGTTTTCGAGGAAGAAATCCGCAAGCAGGTTATTGTGGCTACTGAAGAGGCCGATTTGGTGCTTTTCTTGGTTGATGTTATAAACGGTCTTACGGATTGGGATGAAGATGTTGCAGAGATTCTTCGTCGTTCTAAACTTCCAGTTATGCTTGTTGCCAATAAGGTTGATAACAACAACCAGTATTATGATTCTTATGAATTTTACAAACTTGGTTTGGGTGAACCTCATTGTGTAAGTGCCATATCTGGAAGTGGAACAGGTGATTTGCTTGATGAAGTAATAGAGAAGTTGAAGAATGCCAAGGATGGTGATGATTTGGAAGAAGGAATACCTCGTTTCGCTGTTGTTGGTCGTCCGAATGCCGGAAAAAGTAGTATTATCAATGCTTTTATCGGTGAGGATCGTCATATAGTTACAGAAATTGCTGGCACAACACGTGATAGCATTTACACTCGTTACACCAAGTTCGGCTTTGATTTTTATCTCGTTGACACTGCTGGAATCCGTAGAAAAAACAAGGTAACTGAGGATTTGGAGTTCTATAGTGTAATGCGTTCTATCCGTGCTATCGAAAACAGCGATGTGTGTATCTTGATGATTGATGCCACTCGCGGCATCGAGTCACAGGACATGAACATATTCCAACTCATCCAAAAGAACAATAAATCATTGGTGGTAGTGGTGAATAAATGGGATTTAGTTGAAGACAAAAGCCAGAAGTCAATCAGTTTCTTTGAGGATGCAATTCGAAAAAGAATGTCCCCTTTTGTGGATTTCCCCATTATTTTTGCCTCTGCATTGACAAAACAGCGTATTTTCAAAGTGCTGGAAATGGCAAAGCGTGTCTACATGAATCGAAAGGTTACGATTGGAACCACAAAATTGAACGAGGTGATGCTTCCTATTATCGAAGCCACACCACCACCAAGTATCAAGGGAAAATATATCAAGATAAAGTATTGTTCACAGATTCCAAATACGCAGATTCCGTCTTTCGTTTTCTATGCCAATCTGCCGCAGTATGTAAAAGAACCATATAAGCGTTTCTTAGAGAACAAGATGCGTGAGAAATGGGAACTGACGGGTTCACCAATCAATATCTTTATCCGGCAGAAATAATATGCGTCGACTCATTATTGTTACCTGTTGCTTTGTTGTTGCTGCTATTATATCATGTTCGCGCGACAAGAAAACAGACTTTGCAGCGGCTAACGCTGCAAAGGAATACTATGATATGCTTGTTCTAGGCGAGTATAATCAGTTTGTAAAAGGCATGCATATTCCAGAACAGATTCCTGAGAGCTACCGTAACCAGTTGGTGGATAATGCCAAAATGTTTGTCGAAGAGCTGCAAAAGGAGCATAATGGTATTCAAGAAATACGAGTTGTGAATTGTGTGAACGACAGTACACTGACAAATGCGAATGCATTTCTAATGCTAAGTTTTGGTGACAGTACTATTGAGGAGATTGTTGTTCCTATGGTGAAAAGCAACAAGAAATGGTATATGAAATGATAGCTCAACGAATGTTGAGCTTTTTTTATAAAGACAAAGGTTGATTATAAATATAATGGTGAAAAATATGAAGCGTTTTTTGTTAATTGCTGCATTGGTTTCTTCTTTGTGTGTAAATGCACAGAATAATCCATTGTGGACACGGTTTTGTGCTATTTCTCCTGATGGAGAAACAATTGTTTTCTCTTATAAAGGCGATTTGTTTACTGTAGCTACCAAAGGCGGAAATGCCCATCAGATAACCTCCAATGCAGGTTATGATGCCTATCCTGTTTGGAGCCCCGACGGAAGTCGTATTGCCTTTGCATCCGCTCGTGAAGGTAGCCTGGACGTATACATAGTGAATAGAACAGGTGGAATACCTAATCGACTTACAACCCATAGCGGTGATGAAACGCCCCTTTGTTTTTTGGATGATAATACTGTTGCATTTGAAGCAAACATGATGCCAACATCAAAGTCAATTCTTTTTGCCAATCGTTCATTTCCACAAGTGTATCAGGTGAGCATTCTTGGTGGGCGGTCCCATCTTTTTTCCGCATTGCCAATGCAAGATATGAGTGTAAATGCCCGTGGTGAAATCTTATATCACGATATCAAGGGATATGAAGACACATTTCGCAAGCATCATACCAGTGCGATAACACGTGATGTTTGGTTGAACAACAAAGGGGCTTTCACCAAACTGACTCAATTTGCAGGAGAAGACAGAACTCCTAGATGGGCAGCAGACGGAGTCTCTTATTATTATTTGAGTGAACAGGATGGTACGTTTAATGTTTACAAGAATAAGGTAGGAGAAACTCGGCCCCAACAACTCACCTGGCATAAAGGCAATCCTGTCAGGTATTTGTCGGTATCAAATAACGGTGTGATATGCTACAGTTACAATGGAGAGATTTATACCATGCAGGAAGGTGGGAAACCGCGGAAAGTGGCTGTTACCATCACTGCAGACCGCAGTGAGAAAGAGATAGTTCGTCAGATTCTTACATCGGGTGCCAGCGAAATAAGTCTTTCGCCAAATGGTAAGGAAATAGCGTTTGTCTTGCATGGCGATGTATATGTCACCTCTGTTGATTACAAAACAACAAAACAAGTGACTGACACACCGGAACAAGAACGCTCTATAGATTTCTCGCCAGATGGAAGGAGCCTTGCCTATGCATCAGAGCGAAATGGTATGTGGCAAATATATCAAAGCACAATAAATAATAAGGATGAAAAACTGTTCACCTATGCAACTGACCTGACAGAAACACAACTTACCAATACTGGAAAAACATCATTCCAACCCAAATACAGTCCCGATGGCAAGAGCATAGCCTTCCTGGAAGACCGTGGTACACTTCGTGCTGTTGACACAGGAACAAAGAATGTTCGTACACTGATGGATGGGAATTATATTTTCTCGTATAGCGATGGTGATGTGTGGTATGAGTGGAGTCCAGACAGCCGTTGGTTGCTGTCTTCTTATATCGGCATAGGTGGATGGAACTGCTCTGATATTGCCCTTGTCAACGCTTCTGGCAATGGGGAGATACATAATCTCACCGAGAGCGGTTACAATGAAGGCAATGGAAAGTGGGTGCTTGGTGGCAAAGCTATGATCTTCGAGAGCGACCGTGCCGGTTACCGCAGTCATGGAAGTTGGGGCGCTGAGGATGATATATATATGATGTTCTTCGATTTGGATGCTTATGAGCATTTCATGATGACAAAGGAAGAAAAGAAAATGCACGAAGAAGCTCAAAAGGAGAATACAAACGATAAGAAAACGGTAGATACCGCAAAAGAAAAGGGCAAACGCTCCAATACAAAAAATGCGAAGGGCATGAATTCGGCAAAGAAAGGTGCTGACAAGGTGCCGGCATTGGCTCTTGATATTGACAATTGCCGTGATCGCATCGTCCGCCTCACGGCCTGCTCTTCCCGTTTAGGCGATGCTGTTCTCACCGATGGCGGCGACACTCTCTACTATCAGGCAGCCTTCGAAGGAGGTACAGATTTATGGAAACACGATTTCCGTGAAAACAAGACAGAACTTGTTCTGAAGAATGTTGGCCGTGGTCGAATGCAAGCAGACAAGAATGTGAAGAACCTTTTTCTTTGTACTCAAGGTGGAATCAAGAAGGTTGATTTGTCAAAAGGAAAAACCGAAAGTGTTGCTTTCGAGGCGATGTTCAACAGTCGTCCTTACCAAGAGCGCGAATACATTTTCAACCATATCTGGCAACAGGTGAAAGACAAGTTCTATGTTGAGACTATTCATGGTGTTGACTGGGAAGGCTATCGCGATAACTATAAACGTTTCTTGCCCTATATCAACAACAATTACGACTTCCGCGACATGTTAGGAGAGATGCTTGGTGAGCTGAACGCCTCTCATACAGGTGCAAGATATACTCCAGCTGGCGCCCCATTGAAAACCGCTTCTTTGGGACTGTTCTTTGACGAGAGCTACCGTGGTAGCGGACTTCGAGTGGAGGAGGTTATCAAAAGGGGACCGTTTGCTGTCAAGAAGACAAATGTCACCCCCGGATGTATCATAGAGAAGATAGATGGTCATGAAATCGCTGCCGAAATAGACTACAATTGGATGCTCGACGGCAAGGCTGGCAAACGAGTACGTGTGTCAGTATACAATCCGAAAACCAACAGCCGTTTTGACGTCACTATAAAAGCTATCAGCAAGTCGGAGCAAGATGAATTGCTCTACAAACGATGGGTTGACAGAAACAGGGCTTTGGTGGATAGTCTTTCGGGCGGTCAGTTGGCCTACGTTCATGTAAAAGCCATGAACAGCGAGAGCTTCCGAACCGTTTATCGTGAACTGTTAAGCGACCGTAACCGCAATCGTAAGGCTGTAATTGTTGACGAGCGGCACAATGGCGGCGGGTGGCTTCACGATGACCTTTGCACTCTGCTTAGTGGTAAACAGTATCAGAGTTTTGTTCCTAAAGGCAAGTATGTAGGACATGACCCTTACAACAAATGGGTAAAGCCCTCGTGTGTACTGATGTGTGAAGATGATTACAGCAACGGGCATGGATTCCCCTGGGTATATAAGGAACTGGGCATAGGCAAGTTGATAGGAACTCCTGTGGCAGGCACAATGACTGCCGTTTGGTGGGAGACACTTATTGATCGCAGTCTGGTTTTTGGCATTCCGCAGGTGGGTTGTCTCGATATGAGAGGTCGCTTTGGTGAGAACAACCAACTTCAGCCAGACATTGAGGTGTATAATTCTCCCGAAGACTATCTCAATGGGCGTGACCGCCAGTTGGAACGTGCCGTGGAGGAAATGATGAAATAGGCAAAGGCGATCAGAAACTAATCTCTTTTCCCTGGTAGAAATCGAGAATGGCGCGCTGATACAGACACTCGTATTTGGAGCGTGCCAAATCGCTTTCTGCCTTCATCAGATTGTTTTTTACCTCGTTGAATTCTGTGATATTTGCCTTTCCATATTCATATTTTGCGGACATCAGGCGGAAAGCCTCTTCATTGCTAAGTTTAGCTTCCTCGCAACTTTCCAGTTTATGAAGGGCCGCCACGGCATTATAGTATGCCTGTTGTATTTCTTTGTAGAGTGCTTTCTTGACGTTGTCGAGCTGTAACAATTGCGACAGTTGGTTCAGCCGTGCGTTCTTCACTTGGTTTCTTACTTCAAACCGGTTGAAGATGGGGACATTCAAACTTAACCCGACATATTGGCTGAAATTGTTTTTTAACTGTTTGAAGAAACCATCGGCATGATAGCCGTTTGTCTTGTAATAGTTGGATCCCAAGCCGGCCTGAAACGTCAATGATGGCAGTCCTCCGCTCTTGGCAATGTCGATGCTTTTCTCTGTTCCTTGCAAGCGAAGTGATTCAGCGCGAACCTCTGGTTTTTCCATCACCGCTTCCCTGAAAATGGCATCGGGCAGAGGTAAGGGCATGTTCTTGATTCTTTCCAAATGCTGTTCCTCGTTCTCAATTCCCCTCGCAATGCTGAATCCTTCTGGTGAAGGCAGTTCGAGCAATTGTGTTAGTGCAAGCAGATTCAGCCGATACTCATTAACAGCTTGTGTGGCAGTTAGTTTGCTCTGGGCAAGAGCGGCCTTCTGCTGAGCCAGTTCCGCTGTTGCAGCCTTGCCGTTTTTCACCATTTGCTCTAGTCGGTACACCTGCATAGAGTCAATGTCAATCTGTCTTTGTGCCACGTCGCACACTTCCATGCTATAAAGAATCTGCACATATGCCTGAGCCACTTGGACGCTCACATCGTTTTTCGCCTTTTCCAAGTCTGCCATGGCAGCTTGCAGATTGAGTTGGTTCAATTCCAGTGTGCGAGGTATGCGCATACCTGTGAAGAGGGGGACGGATGTTCCCAGACTGAACGATGTGCTGTTGGTGTTCTTGTTCGAGTAAGTGTTGTCGGCAGTCAGCCCGCGGCCAAAGGAGAAATTCTCTGAGGCTGTGGCATTCAAATCGGGAAGTCGTGCATTTTTTGCGGTGTTTACGTCTACCTCCTTTTGCTGGCGACTGATATCTTGTCGTTTTATCTGTATGTTATTTTCAATAGCGTGGTCAATACATTTTCTCAGCGTCCATGGCTGCTGTGCTTGGACAGGAGATGTAGCGAGAATAAACAGTGCACCAGCGCATCCCCAATAAGCGGCTCTTGTTTTCCAGCTTTGCCTGTTCTTTCCTCTATCGTTCTTTATCATTATTTTTTTCATTTTTTTTCGCGTTTTACTCCTCATTTGCAGATTTCCACTTATGCTTTTCTTGACTATTTCTTTTCGTCTTCGGATATGATTTGTGCACCGCGTACGATGTCTTTTGCTGTTACACCGCGTTTTATTTCAATGTTCACGCCATCGCTCAGTCCGGTAATCACTTGTTTCCGACTATAGGTTTTCTGCTTGTTTTCTTCCTTGACCAAATAAACAAATGTGGTGTCGCCACTGAATTCTATTGCACTCTCTGGAACAGTCATCACGTTGGAAGCATGAGCCAGTTCTATTTCGGCATTGGCACTGTAGCCGCTGCGAATTTTGCTGCCTTTCAATAAGTTGACGGCAGCCTTGATTTCAAACTGATTGGCGCCGTTGCTCTCGACTGCTTTTGGTGAGATGTACTCTAGGCGTGCATCGAAGGTAAGGTCTTGCAGTGCACCGATGGTTATTTTCATGGGCATTCCCACCACTAGCTGTCCAACTTCAGTTTCGTCGATGTTACCACGGAATATCAAATCGTTCATGTTCGCAACACTTGCAATTGTCGTTCCATCGTTGAATGTGTTGCTGAGGATAACAGAATTGCCCACTTTCACAGGAATGTCGAGGATGACACCTGAGATGGTCGACCTTACAAGTGTGCTGCTGGCACTGGCATTGCTCTTGGAGATACCGTCGCGCACCACAGCCAAAGCGTCATCGGCGGCATTCTTTTCTTCGCGGGCCTGTTTCAGCACTTGTTTCACTTTGTCGAACTCTTCTGCGCTCACCAGCTTCTCATTGAATAGATTCTCCTCACGCGAAAAGTCCACTTGGGCTTGTCTGAGGTTTAGTTGGGCCAGTCGCACACGACTTTCTGCGGCACTCAACTGACTCATGTCTGGAATCACCTTTACCCTAGCAATCACTTCTCCAGCAGTGACGTAATCGCCTGCTTCTTTCATGATTTCTGTGATAATGCCCGAAATTTGTGGTTTCACGTTTACTTCGTTGCGGGGTTCAATTTTACCTGTCACCACGGTCAGTTTTGAAACATCAGACACTGTTGGCTTGTATTCGTGATAGACCACAGGCTTTTGTTGTGATTTCTGATATAGAAACACAAACGTTCCGATGAAAATCAGGGCGATGAAAATCGCGATGATCAATTTGCTGTACTTCTTCATTTATGTATTGTTTTTATTTCTTCTGTTGTTTATTCGTCTCTCATGGCATCTACAGGCTTGATGTTCATGGCTCGCCATGCCGGTGCCAGACCAGCCAGTACACCCATGATACCGATAATCAATGCTGCCGAGATAGCCGTCCAGAAATTCACTTGGAAGTGTGCGGCGAGTATGCCATCTTCTGTGTTCGCCAGTTCTAACAGTTGCAGAACGAAAACCGAGAAGACAATACCGCTCATTCCTGCCACAGCTGTCAGCACCACACTTTCGGAAACTATCTGCGAGAGAATCATCCTGGGTGTGGCTCCGATGGCTCTCCTGATGCCTATTTCTGTTGTACGCTCACGCACAGTCACCATCATGATGTTCGATACACCGATGGCGCCAGCCAGCAGCGTTCCCAATCCCACCAGCCAAATGAGGAAATTCACTCCTTTGAACAGGCTGTCCATCAGGTTGAAGAGTACCTCAGTGTTGAATACCATCACACCTTGTTCATCGGTCGGGTCCACTTTGTGTGCGCGGGCAATCACTTCTCGCATCCTTGGTGCTATTTCGGTCATTGTGATGCCGGGTTTGGCTGTAGTGCAGATGATATGCACCACGTTTCCCATGTTGTAGGTGCGCTGTAATAAGGTGATAGGTATAGTCACTGCTTCTTCCGAGCGCCCGTTCAGGTTGATGTTGCTTTCCTTGTAGTCAACGCCAATCACCTGATAGTAGACAGAATCGACGCGTATTTGTTTTCCACATGGATTACCGCCTCGAGGAAACAGTTCCTTGTATACCTTCTTGCCGAGAATGCATACCTTGCGGCATTGTTTCAAATCCATTTCGTTGATATACCGGCCGTAAAACATGGTCGGCTCCATTACCTTTGCATAGTCGGGAGTTACACCACTTATGTGACAAGAATTCTTTTTGTCTTCGTAAACAGCGGAATTGCCCCAGCGTGACACCATCGGTGCCACCACGTCCAATTGCGGCACTTGTGCTTTCAGTCGGTCAACATCCCTATATTCCATTGTCCATTGGCGTCCTTTGCGCAATCCTTTGTAGGCTTTTGTGGTAGGCTGTGCCCATATAATGGCAGAGTTGGTGGCAAATCCGGCGAAGTTGTTTTGCAACATCTCCTTCAGTCCGTTTCCGCCTCCTATCAGGGCGACAAGCATGAACACACCCCAGAAGATGCCGAAGCCTGTGAGCAACGACCGGCTTTTGTTGCGTGTTAGTGTGTCGAGAATCTCCCGAAAGCTGTCTATGTCATACTTATATCTCATTCTGTAGACTTTTCTTTTTCCATTGTCCCATACGTTTATTCGGCTCTCAGTGCCTCAATGGGTCTTATTCTTGCGGCTTTACGTGCAGGAATCAGTCCGGCAAGTGTCCCTGCGAGAATCATCACGGCGGTAGCTTCGATACAAACATCCAGTCCTACTGTCGGATTGACAAACATGGTGGCTCTGAACAGGCCTGTGTCAATCACGTCATGTCCCAGTGTGGCATCCATGTATTCGTTGGCAGCCACTCCAAGCACCATGCCGATATATCCAAAGAAGGTGGTGATGATGATACTTTCTATGATGATGAGCTTTAGTATTGCCCAAGGGGTGGCACCTATTGCTTTGCGGATACCAAACTCCCTGGTGCGCTCCTTCACGGTAATCAGCATGATGTTCGACACTCCTACAATGCCGCTCAGCAAGGTGAAAAGCCCCACTATCCACAACGCAGTTCGTATAATGCTGATACCGGTACTCATCTGCATGTTTTGAGTGTATCTGTTCCATAACCACACCGACCGTTCGTCTTCGGGTGCAGCCTGGTGGTTCTTGTTGATTCTCATGCGGTATGAGCGCTCAAAGTCTTTGATTTGTTGCTCGGTGGTGAGTCCGTAGAACGAATACTCAATGTTTCCCACCCTATCACCCTTGCCGTACATGGTTTTCATGGTGGTGAACGAGGTGAAAGCGTCGGTGTTTCGTTCTGATTCATCGTTTTTGTAGATGCCCACAACGCGGAAGGCGAGGTCGCCTACATTCACATATTCGCCAATCAGACTCGCATAGTCTTTCTTTAGTTCCTTGGCTTGTGTCTGGCTGAGCACCACCACTTTGCGCTTGTCGCGTATGTCTATTTCGTTGATGAAGCGACCTTCCAATATCTCACGCTTGTTGATTTTCACATGGTTCGGATAGACACCCGTGAGCGACACGGTGACATATTGTTGTCCTCTACTCATTGTCAGTCCACCTTGTTCCAGTTCTGCTCCCACTTCGTCCACATGATTGGCAAAGTCGTGGCGTGTGGTTCCCATGTCTTTGTCCTGCAGATTGATGCGACGCCCTTCCTTCAGACCTTTGTAGGCCTTCGATGTCTGCCCGCCAAATACCATCATTGAGTTGGCAAGAAACCGCTCGTTCTGTTGCATTTGGGCATTAATCAGCCCGTTGCCGGCACCTAGTAGCACAATAAGCATGAAGATTCCCCATGCCACTGCAAAGCCAGTGAGCCCTGTTCTCAGCTTGTTGCGTTTCGCTGTCGACCATATTTCTGTGAGGATGTCTTTCATTTCTTATTTCATTACACCGTTAATGCCAAAAGGTGAAGCCTTGTGTTCATTGTTCACTTCAATGTTTCCAATCACTCCGTCTTTGATATGGATGATCTTGTTTGTCTCATTGGCCACTCCGCTTTCATGGGTCACCACCACGATAGTCATATCTTCCTCAGCGTTGAGTTGTTTCAGCAGTTGCATCACCTCTACACTTGTTTTTGAGTCCAAAGCACCGGTAGGTTCGTCGGCAAGTATTATCTGTGGTTTGGTGATGAGTGCCCGTGCAATGGCCACGCGCTGTTTTTGTCCGCCCGAGAGTTCGTTGGGATAATGCTCCGCCCATGGCAGCAGTCCCAGCCTATCGAGATATTCCAACGACATTTGGTGACGTTTGCGTCGTGACACCCCTTGGTAATAGAGCGGCAGTTCCACGTTCTCCACCGCCGTCTTAAACGATATCAAGTTGAAGCTTTGGAATATAAAACCAATCATTCGGTTGCGGTATTCGGCAGCCTTCCGTTCGCTCAGGTTCTTGATGAGCGTGTCTGCCAACCTGTATTCGCCTGTATCGTAGTTGTCGAGAATACCCAAGATGTTAAGTAGCGTAGACTTTCCCGAACCGCTGGCTCCCATGATACTCACGAACTCACCCTTTGCAATGTCCAGATTGATGCCTTTGAGCACGTGCAGCGGTTGCGCGCCGAAATATGTTTTGTTGATGTCTTTTAAATGTATCATGGTGGTTGTTCTCTTTTTGCATAAAGTGATTGTCCGAAGTTTTTCTTTAGTATTGACGTATGTGGGGGTATCTTTGTTGCATTTGCCTTGTTATTATCGCTATCTTTTAACTTTTATTTTAAGAACGCGAATTCAACAAGCACGCACCAAAACCACAAATTAATGTATACGAGGGTTTCCGGGATGCCCCACCAATGTCAATCCCCACATCCTGTGGGCTTGGATGCGGGGATTGGCGCTATATGAATCGCTTATTTGAAGAAAGATCTTTCTGACGCCTTGGCTGCGTACTTCTTTTCATCTGTCTTTG
>CACZPU010000075.1 GCA_902783165.1 uncultured Prevotellaceae bacterium | reverse complement strand
TGTGTATTGCAAGATACCGTTCAAAGACGTAAAAGAGTCACATCCAATCATTCAGAAATATGCTCCACTGATTGGCCGAACAACAACTGCTTTGAAGATGAAGGTAGGTAACTTTGGCCGCTTCGATCCTGTTTTAAGGGCGAAGGGTATAGTTGGACTGTCCAACGGAAGTAAGGCTGATGAGGTAATATGGAACGAGTTCTGGGGCAATTCTGAAAAGCTTGCATACGAAAGTGAGCTTCTTTTTGCGGAGCGTGCCGGAAAGACGGTTGAGGAATACGCGGCTATTGATACAAGAACATTCCCACAGGGGAAAGATCGTGAGGTGGTTGTTCGCCAGCGAGTTAATCAGAATTTCTTTCGTGAGGTGGTTCTTACCTCTTATTTGAACCAATGCTGCATCACGGGGATTACAAATAACACACTTCTTGAAGCTTGCCACATTTCGGGGTGGGCCGATGATGTGAATAACCGTACAAATCCGAAAAATGGTTTATGTATGAATCCCCTTTTCCATCGTGCATATGATAAGTATTTGCTAGCTGTAACACCAGATTATACGATTGTTGTTTCTGAGCAAATGCTTGACGGTGTAAAAGATGAAAAATTCTTATCATATCTCCGCAGTATTCAAGGACACACAATTATTATGCCCGAAAAATTTTCACCTGACAAAGATTTGTTAGCACGCCATTATGAACTTTATCGCGAACATCGCTAATTGAGAAACATGACAAGTGTGACCAACAATAATAGGGGCTTTACGATGGCTGCAGATTTGTATTATCCTATCCTCAACATCATTCGTGAGGAGAGCAAACGCTATGAGTACAAGCCAAACAAAGAGCAGAATATTGTTGTTATCGATGAGGACGGCAACGAGTATGCGCGTATTTCGATGGACAAGTTCATGCAGGAATCCGCAAAACTTCTCGACACCATCCGTAACACAGGTGGCAAGCGTGTTTTTGCCGTTCCTGAGACTGAATGCTTCATGGGGCAGATAGGATGCACGAAACTGAAGGCTCCTTCAATTGACAAGGCTGACATTCAGATTGTCATTCATGACCTGCGAACCAATATGACTCCACAACTGGGTTTCAGCATCAAGTCACAATTGGGGAGTGCATCGACATTATTGAACGCAGGAACAACCACTAACATTCTTTATAAAGTGGAAGGTGGCAATATGACCGACGAAGAAATTGCCGAATTCAATAGCATCGAAGACCATTTACCTCGCATGAAGGCTCTTGTCGATAAAGGCTTCTGCTTGGTATATTCAGACATAGAGCATCATACGTTCAAGAACAATCTCCTGTTCCTTGACACATGCATGCCCGAGTTTATTGGGCGATGTCTCATTTGCGATAGCATGCCCAACTCCACATCAGCCATTAAAGAGGCCGTAGAGCAAGTGGCCCAGGATAATCCTTTTGGTTTCACGGGTAGTAACGTAGTTGCGTTTTATGAGCACAAGATGAAAGTACTACTGCTTGATGCTGCGCTCGGCATGACCCCTGCTAGAGAATGGACAGGACGATATGATGCCAACGGAGGCTATTTGGTGGTGAAAAGGGACGGTGACATTGTCTGCTATCACTTCTATAACCGTAACGATGTTGAAGACTACCTTTACAACAAAACTCGTTTTGAACGTGCGAGTCGAAGCCGTTATGGTTTTGGAAATCTTTTCAGGGGTGATGACGGTAAGGTTTATATAAAACTGAATCTGCAAATCAGATTTAAGAAATAGAGTGAACAGGGGGACGGTTCTCCGTTCACACGTCTTTAATAAATAGAAATGACAAATCCACCAAAATTTAAAATAGGCGATACGATATACTGGTATTGCAATGAGGATGGTCAAGTTCATAACGCAGAAGTCCAGTTCGTAAACATCGCAAAGGTGGGCGACCACTACATTGAGGTTAATTATGAGGTGGAAGATGATTGCAATGGCGAGAGGAAAACAGTGTTTGTAGATGATTACGATGCAATGGCAAGTGATTTGTCTGCATAGAATATTATTCATGATAAAGAAACGTTATGATTTAAAATGGAGAGTAAAAGCAATATAATGAAAGATTTCGTGATAGACACTATATCCAGAGAAACGTTGGAAGAGTATGGTTATGACTCATCTAATGTTGATGATGAGACGATGGAGAAGATTGCCGAAACGCTCAGGTACTCATTTCGAAATTGTGTCTTGCCTTGTATTTCTGAAGTATGTGAAGGTTTTGAAATTCCAGAATCTAAACAACCGATGTATACTGTAAGCAGAATATATGTCTCTCTGAACGATGAATATGGCAACAGGCATGACGCCAAATTATTCAGAAGGAAAGAAGACGCGATGGCTTGTCTAAAGCACTGGCGTGATGACGAACTTGAGTTGCGCAATGAATCAGAGTGTGAATATGAGATAAAGACAGACAGGGAGGACAATTTCCGTTTAACCTGGGACGATGAAAGAGAAATGCTAAGCATCGGCATTTGTTGAGTTTGTCACCCAGCTTTTTGATGACTACAAGCCCATCAGGCTAAACATCTGGCGGACGTTCACGGACACCAATTTGAGGGCGATACTGGCCATGTAACATGCCGTTCCTTTGCGCATTTTTGCCTTCGTGTGCAAAATGGAAAAAAGAGGAAAAATAAGTTGCATATTTGTTTTGAATACCGATATTTTTTTTGTACTTTTGTGGTGCGATTTGCCATTGTGGTGGGTCGCACATTTTTTTATAAAATTAATAATATGAAATTTACACTTTCAAGCACAGCTTTGAGCAGCAGGATGGCTGCCTTTGTGCCCTTCGTCAACTGTAATGAGGAACTGGACATGCTCCGCTTGTTTGCCGGGTGCGGTGGTTTCGACCATGTGAATTCCGTAGTCGCGGAGCGCTACGATTACAACCAGGTGATAACCTATTTCAAAGAAGCAAGAGAGAAAAACAACAATTCCAGTAAAGAGACGACAAAATCAGTAACCGACATTTTCAGCGAAATTATCAACGACTCTTCCTCCGACACCGAAGGTAGTAGTAGGGAAACCGCAACAGTTTATAAGCTTAGACATGGAGAGCATGGGCAGAATAGACATGGAGAGCAAAATTTTCAACATAGAACCCAGGGATATTATCAAGCGTATCGAAGCGATAGTAGAGGGCTATGGCCTCGACGAGGGACTACTTGCGTTCAAGGAGACGGAGCGGGTGATGGGCATCTTTCCTTGGTGGGAAGCGGAGGTAAGCGCTCCCATGATGAGCTTTTTCAAAGAGGTGCGCTCGCGCGAGCGGCGCGAAGGTCACCTGATGGAGTTGGAGAGGCTCCGCGCTGGTTCGCCCAATGTGAGCATCAGCCAGCCTCAGGCGCAGATGGGCATTGCGTTGCCCTATTGCGGCGCGGGCATCGGCCAAGTGAATTTGTTAGAACCGGGGTCGAGTGCCGCATACAACAATCTATCACCAACCTGAAAAGTGCCTGAGCCATGACCGAGGATATGAAACTGAAACTGATGGAGAGCCTGCTAAAATTCACGCGTGTGGGGCAGGTGAACGTTGTGGTTGAGAGTGGTGCTACGGTGAATTATTACGAGCAGGCAGGGTGTTCGCGTCGTGCCGAGCCTACCGACGAGCAGGTGAGCCGTGCCATTAGTGATATCAACGGCGAGGGGCTGATATTGAATAATTACCAGCGATGGTTTGGCGTTGTTCACTATTTGTCCACGATGTGCGGCTGGCCAAGCAAGGTGCAGGAGTGTTGTGAGCGTATCAACCGTCTTCCGGGGCATGAGCAATGGAAGTGGGCATGTAAGTACGAGAATATCAGAAAGTTCCCATCTGACAAGTATGGAAGGATTCCCTTCTCGGAATGGGATGAGTATAAGCCCAACGATATAGAACGTAAGAATTTCTATGAATTTCGCGACGTTGGGCGTGCCTTTGAACAGCAGTTGCAGATAGAAATGCAACAATAGAGTGGAGTTTTCCCAATTCTTTCCCAAATTATTCCCTTTTCAGTCCTGAGCTGAAAAGGGATTTTTTTATTCATATCTTTGCACATGTCAACCGACCACTAAAGGCGTTGGCGAGGAAAAGAATGAAAACAATGATACTGAAGGTAGTGGCACAAGGCGAACCGCAATATGTGCCGAGCAAGAGGGCCGAAAGCGGACTGATTGCCAAAACAATGATGAGGCTCAAGGAGCCGGGTGGTGAATACGAGGATGAGTACGTGTGCGCGATGTTCGGCAACCTCGCTCTGTGTAAGTTTGCCGTGGGGAGCCTGGTGATTGCCTCGCTCCGCTTCCAGACGCACGAGTCGAACGGGAGTTATTTCCAAGACGTGGTGGCAAGCGACATTCAAAACATCTAAAATTATTAACCCTGAGTTGAGGCGGAAGAGGTCTTCACGTGATTAATGATGGCCATCGGATTTCTGAAACTTCTCTCGCAAACAACTAAAGACAATGGATATCAAGTTACAAATTTCAGACGTAGTATACAAAGCCCTGTTGGCTGGTAGCAAGCGCATTCAGGGGAGTATAGGACTGGTTTCGCCCACGGAGGGCAACTTCAACGCGCATAGGCGCACACCGGGCGAGCGACCCGACACGAGGTATATCAAGTTGGCTCATGGGAGGGCGAGCGTGACGGAGGACCGTGTGTCGCTGACGTTGAGGATAGACCGACGGGAGACGGACGTTGTGCCGTGCGAGGTGATTGACGTGGAGTCGCAGGAGGCAAGCGATTTCGTTTATGCTAACTCTTAAACAAGCAGGGACTATGGCATTTGGAATGGCTTTATCAGTTAGGAGCAGGGTGCGCGAGTGCACACCCGCTCTTTTCAACCAAGTGGTTGATAGTGAGCAGACGGCTCGTGTGTGCGCTGAGATAGAGGATGCGCTGGAACGTGTGAAGCGTGGCGAGATGGCGCGCGAGGACTTTGACGCGTTCAAGGCGGAGCAGAAGAAGCGGCTGGCTATCTTCACGCCCCACGCGATGTTCCCCAAGGGCAGGAGGGTGAACGAGGAAGCGGTGCCGAGCGGATTGTCGATGTATGATGTGGACCACATTCCCGACCCGCGCGGTTACTTTCGGTCGATGATTGGCGAGAGGGTGGGAGAGTTGGGCGTTGTGCTGGCCCACGTCACTCCCTCTACGGAAGGTCTGAGGTTGTTCTTCGTGGTGCCCGAGGGGATGTCGTTGGAGGAGGCTCAGCGGTGGATGTCAGAGCAGTTGGGCGATGCCGACTACGACGGTTGTGTGAAGGACTTGGCGCGATGCTCGTTTGTGGTGCCGAGGGACTATATACTCTATCTTGACGAGGAGGAGTTGTTCAAGGAGAGGGAACGAAGGGGAGAGGATATAGATGCGATAGAAACTATCGAACCTATCGAAACGATAGAACCGACCCCCTCCTTCAAGGGCATCCCCTACGAGGACATCATCCGCGAGTGGTGGCTACGCACGGGTGGCGAACCACAAGAGGGCGAGCGCAACGTGAAATTGCACAAGTTGGCGGTGAATCTCCGAGCCATCTGCGACAATAAGAAAGAGGTGCTCATGGCGGTGATGCCCCGCTTCGGACTCTCGGAAACGGAGTTGAGGAGTGTGGTTGACTCGGCTTGCAAGGAGGAGCCCAAGGGCGTGTCGAAGATGATGCAACAGATAGTGGGTGCACTCGAGAAGGGCATCTCGGCGGATGAGATGGAGGATGCGGAAGTGGTGGCCGAGGAGACGGGCGTGAAAGTGAACGTCAGGTTGTTGCCGATAGGGTTGAAGGAGTCGCTTGTGGGTGTTCCCGTGTCGATGCACATGCCTGTGCTCTGCTCGGTGCTTCCCATTGCCGCGGCCTACGCCGACGGGGTGAGAGTGGAGTATTGCGACGGCAACCAGCACCACCTGGGACTGATGTCGATTGTCCGTGGCGAGCAGGCTTCGAACAAGAGTGTGTGTAAGAATGCCGTCGATGTGTGGAAGCGCCAACTGGACGAGGAGGATGCCATTGCCCGCAAGCGCGAGGAGGAGTGGAAGGAACGGAAGAAGGGTCGCAAGGCCAACGAGAAGGCACCCGACGACCCGAGGGTGCTGATACGGATGGTGCCGGTGACGGTGTCGTGCTCCACGCTTCTGAAGCGCTTCAAGAACTCTGGCGGGCATACGCTCTACTCGTTTGGCGAGGAGCTTGACACGTTGCGCAAGACCAACGGAGCGGGCTCGTGGTCGTCGAAGTATGACATCTATCGCCTCTCGTTCGACCATGGCGAGTGGGGACAAGACTACAACTCCGACCAGGCGGAGAGCGGCGTGGTGAAGGTGGCGTACAACTGGACGATGCTGGGCACCAACGGGGCCATGCGCAAGTGCTTCAAGCAGGACAATATAGAGAACGGCCTTTCGTCGCGAATCCTTGTGGCCGAGATGCCCGACTCATCGTTCGCGAAGATGCCGAAGTTCACACGTCGCTCGGAAGAGGACGAGGCACGGATACAGGAGGCCGTCACCCGTCTCCGCTCGCATAGCGGTTTCGTGGATACGCCCCGACTTCGCAAGGCCATCGAGGCATGGGTGGAAGAGAAGCGCGTGGAGGCCGCCAAAGACATCGACCACGTGAAGGACATCTATCGCAAGCGTGCGGCGGTCATCGGGTTCCGTTGTGGAGTGGTGTTCCATCTGCTCACGGGGAAGGACAAGGAGAGCAAGGCCTGTCTCGACTTCGCGCGGATGATGGCCGAATACTGCCTTAGCCAGCAAATGAAGACCTTTGGCGAGGCGTTGCAGAACCAGTATGTCGATGCCAGCAACGAGTGTCAGCGCTATGGTGCCAACCATTCGGTGTTCGACCAACTGGCGCCGACGTTCTCGCGCGATGACCTTCGTGCGCTGAAGCACGATTGCACGGAGAGCGGACTTCGCAATGTGATTATGCGGTGGAAGCGTGACGGATGGATTGAAGCGATAGACCGCCATCATTGGCACAAGGTTGCGATTGAGCAAGAGCAGAGTCAAGCTCGCTTGGGTTCTGCCGAGCGTGAGCAAGCTCGAACGAAGTTCAAGGTAGCGATTGAACAAGAGCGTGAGCAAGTTCGACCAGAGGTTGAAACGTCCCAACGTCCCATCGTCCCATCGTCCCATTAAGGATGTTTCGATAATCGGAAATCAAATTTCAATTTGCTAACCATGGAACTGATATTGACACGAATAGCAAAGCGCAAGGGCTACACGATAGGTAGACTTGCCATTCAATACTCGGCGGGACAAAAGCAGAAGTATTTCTGCGACACGCTGGAACCGGCGGCGCTGGAGATGAAGACAACGGTGGATAAAAGGGCGGTGATGCGCTCACCAAGAAAGGTGGCGGCGCTGAAACCGTTCGCCATCCCGGAAGGACGCTACGCGGTGGTGGTGTCTTGGTCGCCGAAGATGAGGTTGTGGCTCCCGATGCTGCTCGGTGTGCCGATGTTCTCGGGCATCAGGATTCACGCGGGCAACACGGCGAAGGACACGCAGGGCTGCATTCTCGTGGGCGTGAACCTGAAGAAGGGGATGGTGCTCAACTCGCGCATCTGGATGAGGCGGCTGATGCAGAAAATCGTTGAGGCGAGAGACAGGGATGAGGCGGTGTGGATTACCGTGGTGTGACGGCTCCTTGTCTTCGGGACTCGGAGTGTACAATCAAAACAAAAGAGGACCGGCTCCACTATGGCGCC
>CACZPU010000074.1 GCA_902783165.1 uncultured Prevotellaceae bacterium | reverse complement strand
CAGTGTAGGTTCTCGACAATTTTCTTTTTATAGAGTGAAAGCGCGGAGCGGTTCCGTGATTTTGCAAAAGATTACTTTTCACCTTGCGATACCTTATCTTTTGCCTTGCGAAAAGTAATCTTTTGCAAGGCGATTTATATGGTTTTGCAAGGTGATTTATATGGTTTCATAAGGTGATTTCTCAGTTTTTTTTCGGTGATTTTGGTGGGGGGTAGTGTGATGTTTGTAACGCTGGACAAAGGTTTTGGTAACTGTCTGATACAAAGGGAAATAGGATAAAACGCTGAATAAAGGCAAATGCGCTTGTCCTGCGGGCACGATGGGGAGCAGCCCGATGAGGTTTTGGGGGATTAATGCTCTTTGGCGTAGTTGTTGAATGCCCTGCGAATGGTTTCGCGCATGCTGTGGTAGCCGATGTCTTGTGGCGCCGACTTGGGCCTTCTTCTCACTTTGACTTGCTGGACGAGATAGTGAGCCATCTGGGGAATGACGCCTCTTTTCTTCTTGATAATCTGGGTGCGCTTGACGGGGCTCATGTTGTCGACCAGGTGCTTGATGAATTCGGCAAGGAACTGGCTCGACACGACGATGTATTTCTGCTGCTGTTTGTCGTTGCTGGCTACTACGGCAAGGTGGTTGTCGTTCATCATCTCGCTCATGCTGTGCTGCATGTTCTGCATGGCTTCTTTCATCGGACTGGTGTAGGGAGCCAGACGGTCGAGGATGTGCTTGATGTTCTCTTGGTTGGGCTGGTATTCTGCCTTGGCTGGATTGGAGTAGGTGAGCGACGAGACGAGATGGCTCAGCTGGCTGATTTCCTGCGTTTTCAGCTCGATGGTGCCAGAAAACTCGTCGATGCGCTCTTGCATCACTTCGATGATCTCGTTCTGCTGGCCGATGGTGGTGCCCTGCTGCGCCACTTGTTGCTCCAGTTGTTGGATGGTGGTGTCTTTGTCTTGGATGACGCGGTGCTGGTCTTGAATGATGTTGTCTTTCTGCTCTATGACGCTGTTGAGGTGTTGGATGATTTGCAGGTAGAGGGTTTCATCAAAGGCATGGCTGGGATGGCCGTTATCGGATAGTCCGATAGCGTCAACGTCCTGTTGCTGGGGCTGTTGCGCACCCAAAGGAACGTCTGGGCCGTTTTCCTTGTGCATGCACATACGCAAATGCGATTGATGATGTGGTTTGTTGTTGCTTTCATTGTTGTTTTGAGATGCGAATCCCACCACAGATATTCAATGTGGGAGGGGCTGATGAACAGCTTGCTCGAAGTTGCTCCTTCTCTGTTTCTTATTTTTTTGATGGAGAGTAGATTGTTGATTGTATCGTTTCACCAAATTGTAATGCAAAGGTAGTGATTTTGTATATACAAAGCTGTGTATTAAGAATAATTAACAAAAGATTCTCTAAATACTTTACAAAATGTAAGGTCTTGAAACGGGGAGAATGGGTAAAAACATAGAAAAAACTGGTATCGCCAAGCTTTTGAGGGTGCTTGATGATACCAGCTTTGTAGACTGTACCGAAATGGTGCTTAGCAGAGTCGGCGAGAACCGTCGCCAATGACTACGTCGTAGACCTTGGGCTCACGACCGTATTTCTCGGCATATTTCTTGCGTGCGGTCTCGATGAACGGACGGTAGAGCTCGTTCTTCACCAGGTTGATGGTGCATCCGCCGAAGCCGCCACCCATGATACGTGAACCGGTGACGCCACATTCCTTGGCGATGTCGTTGAGGAAGTCGAGCTCTTCGCAAGACACCTCGTATTCCTTGGACAGACCTTCGTGGGTTTCGTACATCTTCTTGCCTACGGTCTCGTAGTCGCCGGCAACAAGTGCGTCGCAAACTGCCAACACGCGGTCTTTCTCGCCAAGCACGAAGTGAGCGCGCTTGTAGTCTTCTTCGCCTACCTCGGCACGAACTTCTTCGAGCTGCTCCCATGTGCAGTCGCGGAGTGTCTCAAACTTGCCTTCCGGGTGCTTGGCAGCAATGGCCTTCACCACATTCTCGCAAGAACGGCGGCGGTCGTTATAAGGTGAGCCTGCCAGCTCGTGCTTGACGCAAGAGTTGAGGAGCACGAGGCGATAGCCCTGCGGGTTGAAGGGGAAGTACTCGAACTCGCGGCTGCGACAGTCGAGGCGCATGAGCTTGCCTGCCTGTCCGAAGACGCTGGCGAACTGGTCCATGATGCCGCAGTTCACACCGCAATAGTTGTGCTCGGTGGCTTGTCCTGCCAGAGCCATGTCCCACTGGCTGACCTTGTTGTCGCCGAAGATATCGTTCAGTCCGAAAGCGAAACAGCTCTCCATGGCTGCCGATGATGACATGCCTGCTCCGAGGGGCACATCGCCCGCGAATGCGATGTTGAAGCCCTTGACGGGTACACCAAGCTTCTGCATCTCCTTGGAAATGCCGTAGATGTAGCGTGCCCAGCTGGTCTTGGGGCCGGCAGGGTCGCTGAGGCTGAAGTCTACACGGTCTTTCAGGTCGATGGCATAGGCGCGAACCGTGTCTTCGGTTCCATTTGCGCGCATTTCTGCCATGATGCCGCAGTCGACGGCACCTGGGAATACGAAACCACCATTGTAGTCGGTGTGTTCACCAATGAGGTTAATGCGACCTGGAGATGCGTAAACATTGCCGGTCATACCATCGAAGTGCTTCACGAAGCGGCTTCTTACGAAATCAATTTCCATCATAAGCGTATATTTCTTTTTATTTATGAATGATTCGGTATCGGATTTTTTTCTTCTTGACGGCTGATTGCAGGAATCAGACAGTGCCAAACTTATAGACAGTCTTCTGTTTGTACTGCTCGCCCGGCTTCAGGATGACTGAGGGGAAGTACGGACGGTTGGGAGAGTCGGGGAAGTGCTGGCACTCGAAGCAGATGGCGCTGCGGCGGGGGAATGTGGCTCCGTGCTGGCCCTTGTAGCCGTCGGCCCAGTTGTCGCTGTATACTTGCATGCCCGGTTCGGTGGTGTACACCTCGAGCGTGCGGCCGCTGACAGGCTCGGTGAGACGGGCTGCAAAGCTGAGCTCGCCCTCTTCGCGCTTGTTGAGCACGAAACAGTGGTCGTAGCCTGCACCGTTCTTGATCTGCTCATTGTCGGCATCGATGTCCTTTCCGACGGCTTTCGGTGTGCGGAAGTCGAAAGGTGTGTCGGCCACCTTGAGGATTTCTCCGGTGGGGATGCTGTTCTCATCGATGGGGATGTAGAAGTCGGCATTGATTTCGCATACCTGGTCGTTGATGCAGGGCGTTGGGTTGGCAATGCCTTGCAGCGAGAAGAATGCGTGGTGGGTGAGGTTGACGATAGTCTTTTTGTTGGTGGTGGCCATGTAGCCGATAATCAATTCGTTATCGTTGCTGAAGGTGTAGGCCACGGTAACCTTCATTTCGCCTGTGAATCCTTCCTCAAGATAGGGGGAAACGTAGTTGAGTACCAGTGTGTTTTCGCTTATCTGGAGCGCATCCCATACTTGTGCGTGGAATCCGGCGGGACCTCCGTGGAGGGCGTTGGGACCATTGTTGATGGCCAACAGGTATTCCTTGCCATTGAGGGTGAACTTGCCTTCTTTAATGCGGTTGCCATATCGGCCTATCAGAGTGGAGAGATATGGCTCTGGACTGTTGATGACGTCCTGGATGTTGTCGTGTCCTTGAATGACATTGGCTACGTTGCCGTCTTTGTCGGGAACCATGATGGCCACTACAGCACCGCCGTAGTTAGTGATTGCCACTTCGTATCCTTGGCTGTTCTTAAGAATGTACAGGTCTGTATTCTTTCCGTTCACTGTGGTCTGAAAATCTTCTCTTTTCAGACCACACAAGCAATGTGTTTCGGTCGTGCTCATATTATCCTTGTTTTTAGTTATAAATAATTCGTTCCAACTCTACACTCCTGTAAAAGCTGAAATATGAAAGTTAGTTGCAAAGTAACCAAAAAAAAACGAGAAAAGCAAATGAAAAACGGAAAAAAGCGCAAAAGGGAGTGTTAAAAACACATAATTGTGGCTTTTCGTCATTTTCCTGCCAGCAAATCGGCTACTACGTAGCTGCTTCCGCCCACGAAGATGAAATCGTCGGGAGAGGCGTCGGCAAGTGCCTGGCGGTAAGCAGAGAGCACATCGGGGAAGGCTTCTCCTGACAATCCGTGCTGGCGGGCGATGGCTTGCACCTGGTCTTGGGGAATGGCACGGTGGGTGGAAGGGCGGCACCAGTAGAAGATGGCGTCGGCGGGGAGCATTTCCATCACGGTGTTGATGTCTTTGTCGTCGACCATGCCGAACACAATTCGCCGCTTGTCGCACGGCTGTGAGGCTATCTGAGGGGCGAGATACTGCCATCCGCCCACGTTGTGGCCGGTGTCGCAAATGACGAGCGGACGGTTGCCGAGCGTCTGCCAGCGTCCCACCAAGCCTGTGAGTTGGCATACTTGTGTCATGCCTTGCGCCACGGCTTCGGCGAGTGGCGTGGCGGCGTCTGTCAGTTCGTCCTCAAGAGTATGTATGGCGCAAAGAATGGTGCGCTTGTTCTTTTGCTGGTAGGTGCCTTTCAGTTCGTAGTCGATGTCATCGAACGACTGGCTGCCCAGTGACGGGTCGCGGAACTCCTGCATGGAGAACTCCTCGGCGAAATGGATGGGGGCGCTTTTTTCGGCGGCGGTCTGCTCGAAGACAGGGCGTGTCTCGGGGGTGGTCTCTCCGATGACAACGGGTATGCCGGGCTTGATGATGCCGGCCTTCTCGGAGGCAATCTGCGCTAATGTGCTGCCCAGGAACTGGGTGTGGTCGAGACTGATGTTGGTGATGACAGAGAGTAGGGGAGTGATGATGTTGGTGCAGTCGAGGCGACCTCCAAGACCCACCTCTATGACGGCATAGTCTACTTGCTGTTCGGCGAAATACTTGAACGCCATGGCGGTGGTGAGCTCGAAGAACGACGGGTGGAGCGGCTCGAAGAAATGGCGCTCCTGCTCAACGAAATCAATGACATACTGTTCGCTGACACACTCGCCATTCACGCGGATGCGCTCACGGAAGTCGACAAGATGGGGCGATGTGTAGAGACCTACCTTGTAGCCTGCCGACTGCAGGATGGCTGCTATGGTGTGGGAGCAGGAGCCTTTGCCGTTGGTTCCTGCCACATGGATGGACTTGAAACAGCGGTGTGGGTGACCGAAATGCTCGTCGAGCATATGCGAGTTGTAGAGTCCCTCCTTATAAGCACCAGCCCCGATCTTCTCGAAGACCGGGGTGACGCTGAACAGATATTCTGTTGTTTCTTGGTAGTTCATTGATTTGTTGAGCTGTGTAGTGTAAGTTTCAGACGTTCAGAAATTTGCAGTGCTAACTGAAATAGTTTCTGAAGCGCTCGAATATGCTCTTTTTCGTGGCGTTGTCGCCTTTGAAATTGTCGCTCTTCTGCATCTCCTCCAAGGCTTTCTTTTCTTCTTTTGAAAGCGTCTTCGGAACATAGACGCTGATGTTGACAATCAGGTCGCCTATCTCACGCCCGTAGCCTTGAATGATGGGGAGACCCTTGTCGCGCAAGCGAAGCGTCTTGCCGGGCTGTGTGCCTGGCTCTATCTTGATTTTCACCTTGGAACCGTCGACAGTGGGGATTTCTGCATTTCCGCCCAAGGCTGCTGTGGGGAAGTCGAGCAGCAGGTTGTAGATGAGGTTGTGGCCGTCGCGCACGAAGATGTCGTTGGGCTCTTCCTCTATCAACACCTTGATGTCGCCAGAGATGCCGTTGTGGTAGCCGGCATTTCCTTTGCCGGAGACATTCACCACCATTCCTTCGGCTACACCTGCGGGGATGTTTATTTCAACCACTTCCTCGCCTTTCACCACACCGCGTCCTCCACATTCGTGGCATTTGTTCTTGATGATGGAGCCTTCGCCCTGACATGTGGGACAAACACTCTGCGTCTGCATCATGCCGAACAGACTCTGCGTGGTGCGTGTCACCACACCGCTGCCGTGACATGTGGGACAGGTCTCCTTGCCGCTGCCGCCTTCGGCTCCTGTACCGTGGCAATGGCTGCAGGGAACATCCTTTTTCACCTTGAAACGCTTGGTGACACCGCTGGCTATTTCCTGCAAGGTGAGACGCACCTTCAGGCGCAAATCGGCACCTCTGTGCTGTGCAGGCTGACGCTGGCCGCCACCGAAGTTTCCAAAGCCACGGCCACCGAACACATCGCCGAACATGGAGAAGATGTCGTCCATGGAGAACCCGTCAGAGAATCCTCCGAAACCGCCCATGTTCATTCCTTCGAATCCGAACTGGTCGTATTGCTGTCGCTTCTGGGGGTCGTGGAGCACGTCGTATGCTTCGGCTGCCTCCTTGAATTTCTCCTCTGCCTCCTTGTTGCCAGGGTTTCGGTCGGGATGGTATTTGATGGCTATCTTGCGATAGGCTTTCTTGATATCTTCTTCACTGGCGTTCTTGTCAACGCCCAGCACCTCGTAGTAGTCGCGCTTCTGTGCCATTTAGCCTCGAATATGATTGATGGATATTTGTTTGTTAATTTTGTGTTCTCTTCTTGTTGACGATGGGATGGTAGGGTGTGCCATTCTTGTTGATGGAGTACAGATTGTCATTGTCCTACTGCCACTTTGGCATGACGAATGACCTTGTCGTTGAGCATGTAGCCCGTCTGAACACAGTCGATGACCTTTCCCTTCTTGTCGTCGCCCATACCCGGAACCATGGCGATGGCCTCGTGGTAGTCGACATCGAAATCCTTGTCGCTGGTCTCTATCTTCTTCACACCGAGACTTTCGAGCGTCTTGGTGAATTTGTGGAAGATGAGTTCCATTCCTTCCTTGATGACCTGTGGGTCGTCGCTCTGGTTGGCGATGGCACGCTCGAAATCGTCGAGCACAGGCAGTATGGCGGTGATGGTCTTCTCGCTGCCGTTGAGGATGAGTTCTGCTTTCTCCTTGAGTGTGCGCTTGCGGTAGTTCTCGAATTCGGCCACGGAGCGCAAGTACTTGTCGGTGAGCACTTTGATTTGCTCCTCGGCTTTCTCTAAAGGAGTGAGCTCGTCCTGCTCTTCTGTGTTCTCTTGGTTGTCGGATGCATCATCGTCCGTCGGGGTGTCTTGGGCAGTGTCTGCCGTTTCTGCGGCATTGTTCACTTCTTCTTCTTTATTCAGTTCTTCGTTGACGGTGCTTTCTTCGTTGCCGTCCTCGATGTTGATTTTCTTTTCTTCGTTCATAACATGTAGTTTTTTCTTCTTTCTTTGTCTCATAGCAAATATTGTGCCACTCGACGGAGCCTTGCTGTTTTTCGACTTCTTATTCATACATTTTGGCTTTCTGTTCCTTGATGGCTGCATCGTAGATATAGTCATCGTATGTCATGAGTTTGTCGATGGTGCCCTTCGGTGTGAGCTCAATGATGCGATCGGCCACGGTGTTGATGAATTCGTGGTCGTGTGAGGCAAAGAGGATGTTGCCCTTGAACTGTACGAGGTTGTTGTTGAATGCCTGGATAGACTCCAAGTCGAGATGGTTGGTTGGGGTGTCGAGTATCAGGCAGTTGGCATTCTTCAGTTGCATGCGTGCTATCATACAGCGCATTTTCTCTCCTCCAGAGAGCACGTTCACCTTCTTCTCCACCTCTTCCTGCTTGAAGAGCATGCGTCCGAGATATCCCTTCATGGTCACCTCGTTGCCTGTTCCGTACTGGCTGAGCCAGTCGACCAGGTTCATGTCGCTTTGGAAGAACTCGGTATTGTCGAGTGGGAGATAGGCTGTGGTGATGGTGATGCCCCATTTGTAGGTTCCTGCATCGGCCTGTCGGTTGCCGTTGATAATCTCGAAGAGAGCCGTCATGGCCTTAGGGTTGTGGGAGAGGAACACGGTTTTCTGTCCCTTCTCGATGTTGAACGACACATTGTCGAAAAGAACGGTGCCGTCGGTGTCGACAGCCTTCAGTCCTTCCACCTCAAGAATCTGGTTGCCCGGCTCGCGTTCCATCTGGAAGATGATGCCGGGATACTTGCGGCTTGACGGGCGGATTTCCTCCACATTGAGCTTCTCGAGCATCTTCTTGCGCGAGGTGGTCTGCTTCGACTTGGCCACATTGGCAGAGAAACGACGGATGAATTCTTCCAACTGCTTGCGCTTCTCCTCTGCTTTCAGGCGTTGGTTCTGAGCCTGTCGGAGTGCCAGCTGTGAACTCTCGTACCAGAAAGAGTAGTTGCCGGAGAACACGGTGACCTTGCCGAAGTCGATGTCGATGGTCTGGGTGGACACGGCATCGAGGAAGTGACGGTCGTGGCTCACCACGAGGACGCACTGCTCAAGGGAACTGAGATATTCTTCGAGCCACTGCACGGTGTCGAGGTCGAGGTCGTTGGTGGGCTCGTCGAGGAGAAGGTTGTCTGGATGGCCGAACAGCGCCTTGGCAAGCATCACACGCACCTTCTGGTTGTTGGACATCTCGTTCATCTGCTTGTAGTGGAACTCCTCGGCAATGCCCAGGTTCTGAAGCAGCTGGGCGGCCTCACTTTCTGCCTCCCATCCGTTCATCTCGGCGAATTTCAGTTCCAAGTCGGCAGCGAGGTTTCCATCTTCCTCGGTCATCTCGGGCTTGGCATAGAGGGCCTCCCTCTCCTTCATGTTCTGCCACAGTGGCTGATGTCCCATCAGCACGGTGTCCATGACAGAGAACGCATCGTATTTGAAGTGGTCCTGCTCCAGCACAGAGAGACGCTCACCGGGAGCCAACTCCACGGTTCCCTTGTTGGGTTCCAATTCTCCGCTGATGGCTTTCAGCAGCGTTGACTTACCGGCACCGTTGGCACCGATAACACCGTAGATATTGTTGTTGGTGAACTTGATGTTTACATCTTTGTAGAGCACTCGCTTGCCAAACTGAATGGCGATGTTGGTCAGTGTTATCATCTCTTATTTTCCTCGTTTTTCTTTATAGGATGGATTTTTTTGATTGCGGCTGCAAAATTACGAAAAAACAAGGGAAAAGCCAAATATATTTGCATTTTTCCGAGATGGCAAATATATCTGGCTATGTATTTCACAGTGTCGCATGACGGCACTATTGGAATTCCTGGGGTGCGGCTGGTTGTAATGACTGTCTGTGGGGTGGGGCAGGCACTTAGGCTACATGCTCATCGCCCGCTGTCTTTCTGATTTGTTGTCGGCCTATTGTTTGACGGCCTCTTCTTTTTCCCGAAGTTTCACCATTTCGTTTCCAACAAACTGGTGGGCGCGGAAAAACTCGTTCAACTCAATGCGCAAGTAGTTATCGATTTCTGGAATCTGGGGAATGAGCAGGACAGTCGATTTGCAGTGCACGTCGACATTCTTTCCCTCTTCGTCGATGGTGTAGATGGTGGTCACACAGTTGTTGAGGTTAGAAAGGTTGATGGCCTTCCTGAGTCTCGAAAACTCATCAACATCATAGAGGTCGATACGAGCCCAATGGGTGTCCCACAGATGGATATACCGCCAATCATTCTTGGCATCGGCAAAGAAATGTTCACCTTGGAAGGCAAAGAATATCCTGTCGTCGCCCTCTTCCTCAGCCAATTCATACTGACACCCAATCTTCGTGAGTGTTTCTAATAGCAAGTCGCGTGTTCCTTTTTGTTCTTCCATAGTAGTCTTTTCTAATTTTTTATCATCGGTTGTTTTCATGTCAACATGAGGCATGGGCTTGTCTGTTCCAATCTTAAGTTCAGTGTCTTCAGCGGGATAGACATACGCCTTCGGTTTCTCCTCAAGCCTCTCTTTTCTCTTTTGCCACCAATTGGTAAAAAAGTAAACGATTCCACACACAATAACAGCTGTAAAAAAACTAATTATTTCCATTATATTTAAATATTTAAATCCATGGCAAAGATACAAACAAAAATCATTTCCTCAATCGTGGCGCCCACAAGAATGTACGAAACATCCCGATAGTTGTACGAAATGATGACTTATTCCTTACCAAGCATCAATAAAATAAGGTGTTGTCACTTTGCATCTTTCCCCAGCCAATCGTCGATGAGCATGCGCGCAATGGAGAGTTTCTCTGGTATGTGCGGAAGATTGTTGCGATGGAACCAGCCGCCTTGCGCCAGCTCGGATTGCTGCAAGTGGATTTCACCACAATCGTAGTCGGCGTGGAAACCTACCATTAGTCCGCAAGGGTAAGGCCATGGCTGGGAAGAGAAGTAACGTATATTTTTGATGGAGAGGCCTGTCTCTTCTCTTACCTCGCGCCTTACAGCCTCCTCGAGCGTCTCGCCTGTTTCTACAAACCCTGCCACCAGCCCGAAGAAATTGGTTCGGAAATTGTGGGCATGTACCAATAACACCTCGTCCCCACGGTGGATGAGCACAATGACGGCAGTGGCCAGTTGTGGCCATACCTCTTTTCCACATGCGGTGCAACACTTGCTGATGTCGGTATTCATTTTCATGGGAGCACCACAACAGCCACAATATCGGGTGTTGTCGTCCCAATAGAGTATTTCCTGACACTTGCCCGCCATGAGATAGAGCTCGAGTGGCAGTTTGTAGTAGGAGGCGCGAAGAGGGCACATCTCGAATCTTTCGTCATCGGTGACTGGTTGGTCGATGCGAAACGTCTTCACTTCGCCGTTGTGAAGGCTGATGAGGTCATCGGGATGCGATGCCACAGGTGCGATGTTGTGGACTGTTGTCTCTGGTTTTACATCAAGTGGCGGTTCTTCGCTATATGGAATGGTGTAGGTAGCATCATCTTTTTTCTGAAGCAGCAGGTCGGTCTTGCAGAATATGAACCAATATTTCTTCATACGATTTATATGATATTTGTTTGTGACAGATTCTTGTTTGTCATGTCCAATCATGTCCTTGAATATAATTAACCGTAGGACTATTATTCTAATAACGTCTATCTTCTTTTTTTATTGCAATAAGGATGAGCAGTGGTTTAGAAGTGAGTCGTTTTTTTTCTTCGTGCTTTTAACCCTTTTTTATATGAAATATGAATTGATATATGCAAATAATCTGTATTTTTGCACCAGAAACACCAAGCAAGAAGATGACAATCCAAGACTTCCCAGGCAGTGGAAAGTATGAAGAATGGAACCTAAAATAAAACCAAACACTAAATAGCAATGAAAAGATTTCTTTATTCTGTGGCCGTGGTGGCCGTGACAATGCTGGCTATGACCGCTTGCACAACCAACAGTAAGACAACAAACGACGTGAACAACTTCCGTATTAAGCGCGGAACAAACCTGAGTCACTGGCTGTCGCAGTCGACAGAACGTGGTGAGGGGCGTAGATTGCACATCCAAGAGGACGATTTTGCACGATTAGATTCGCTGGGCTTCGACTTTGTGCGCATTCCCATTGACGAGGAGCAGTTTTGGGATGAGGACGGAAACAAATTGCCCGAGGCATGGGACTTGTTGACCAATGCTCTCCATCTGGCAGCTAAACACCATTTGCGTGCCATCGTGGATTTGCATATCATTCGTTCGCACTATTTCAATGCCGTGAATGAGAATGGTGCCAACGCCAATACCCTGTTTACTTCAGAGAAATCGCAGCAAGACCTTATCAATATGTGGTACCAACTGTCGGATGTGCTGAAAGGCTTTAGCAACGACTCTGTGGCCTACGAGTTCATGAATGAGCCAGTAGCAGACGAACATGAGCAGTGGAACGCGGTGATAGTGAAGGTGCATAGGGCTCTGCGCGAGCGTGAACCACAACGCACATTGGTCATAGGCAGTAACCGTTGGCAGGGCTATGAAACCATGAAATATCTGAAGGTTCCTGAGGGTGACAAGAATATTGTGCTGTCTTTCCATTACTACAACCCCATGATTCTGACACACTATGGTGCAGGATGGACGCCGATTGGAAAGTACAGAGGCAAGGTGAACTATCCTGGTGTGCTGGTGTCACAAGAAGACTACGATGCTGCACCCGACAGCTTGAAACCTGAGTTGAAACCCTATCTCACACAGGTATGGGATGTCAACAAGATTCGTGAGGACTTCAAAGATGCCATCGCTGTGGCCAAGAAATATGGTTTGCAGCTGTTCTGCGGAGAATGGGGCGTTTATGAGCCTGTTGACCGTGAACTGGCTTACAAGTGGACGAAGGATATGTTGAGTGTGTTCAACGAATTCAACATTGCCTGGACCACATGGTGCTATGATGCCGATTTTGGGTTCTGGGACCAGAAGAAGCACGATTTCAAGGACAAGCCTCTCGTGGATTTGCTGACCGAAGGCGAGGGCTTGAAAGAATAATAATAAAAGTGAGCGTGGTAACTGATTGGATACCACGCTCATTCTTTATTCAGGGAATAGAAATCCCTGTTGCTTGTAAGAAAGCGGAACTGCCATGCCTCGCGAAATGGGCGATGGCCGCTATCGCTCTGGGAAGAGCAACGCCTTGTCGCGTCGGAGGGCAGGCTCAGTCCAGTCGACGGGAACGAACCGCCAGTTGTTGTTGGGCATAGGATCTACCACACCTGCCTTCTCAATTTCTTTCATCAGATAGTAACGCTGGTCTTTTTCGCTCCTAAAGATAATCCTGTTTTGTAGTTCTTCGCGCGGAATGCCAGCACCTTTGGTGAGCAATTCCCCACCACCATTGCCGCGGTAGCTGTTCACTGCCACCTTGTAGACCTTCTTCTCGTCGAACGGCTCGCCGTTGCTCATGCGCAGGATTCTCACTTTCTCACCATTTGGTTTGGTCACATCCACCTCATAGTCGATGCCAGCGGCGCTGTCGAAATTGAAGGTAAGGTTCTTGAATCCGTATCGCTGCTGGTCGTTGTCGGCCTTTTCGTTGAGCAGCATGATGTGGTCGTCAGGACTTTTCATGGTGTTCACCCATTGGTCGTAGCTCATTTCCAAGTGTTTGCGTATTTCCTCGCCAGTGAGATTCATCACGTAGAGTTGGTTCTCGTATTTGTACAGGTTGAACATATCGTTCACGAAAACGTCACCTTCTTTGATGCAGCTGTTGAACGACAGTGGGGCGTTGAAAGCGATGTCGGCACCTGTAATCTGCAGTTGCAGATTGAGGATGAAATCGCAGAAGGCACTGCTGCCGAAGAAACTGTCGCGTGTGTAGATGGTCTTTTTGAATGTCCCTATTTTGCGGCTGATGTATTGGTTCACGCTGTCGATGTCGACTTTGAAATAATCCATGTATTTTTGGTCTATGGCCAGATCTGAGATATCTACCACTTTGCCGTTCACCGATTTCTCTCTTACTTTGCCGTCGCGCAGTGTCAGCTCGATTGTCGCATCGCTCACCTTGAAGGCATTGCAAGACGGGTCGAGGCAAACCACCAAGCCTTTGCTGTTCTCAATGATGTCTTGGTGGGGCGTATGGTCGTGTCCATAGAGAATCAAGTCGAATCCTGGCACTTCTTTAGCCACTTTGATGGAAGCATCCTCATCGTACTCGGGGGTTACAATGCCCCCGTCCTTGCCCGAGTGGAACAGACCGATGATGACATCGGGTTTGACGTTCTGTTTGAGATAGCTCACCCAGTGGCGGGCGCAACTGGTCATCTCCTCAAATCGCAGTCCGCTCCACAGACTCTCCTCCAGCCAGTTGGGGATAGCCGGTGTGAGCAATCCAATCACGGCTATCTTAACACCATCGCGTTCGATGATGGTATAAGGCTTGAGGTAAGGTTCGCCTGTATTCTTGTTAATGACGTTGGCACCAAGCATGGGGCATTTCACTTCTTTTATCCATTTGTCGTAAACATTGTGACCTGTCTCAATGTCGTGATTACCAACGGTTTGTGCATCGTATTTCATGTAATTAATCACCTTGGCGGCGATGTTTTCCATGTCGGTTTTCACAAAGTTGTAATAGTAGTTCAGGGGCTGCCCTTGGAGGATGTCGCCGTTATCGAACAGCAACAGCCTGTCTCCATATGTGGCTCTCAGAGAGTCAACATAGGTTATCACGCGTGCCAAAGAACCGTCCTTGGCCTTCTTTTGGGTGAAATCGTATGGGAAGAAACATCCGTGAACATCGCTTGTCTCAATCACCCGCAGAGTTACTTTCTTTGTTGTCTGTGCCATGGTAGTCGTACAAAAACAGGCTGCCATGAGGCATACTGTTACTAATCTTTTCATTTTCATTGGGATGTATTTTTTGCAAAAGTACAAAAAAGAATTGGTTTGGCATGCTTTTTGCTTCATTGTTTTTTAAAGAACAATTAAAAAAAGGAGGCATAACATGGCTTTTATTGACTATTACAAGATTCTTGGTGTGCCTAAAGACATCCCACAAAAGGATGTGAAGGAGGCTTACAAGAAGCGTACCAAGCAGTTTCATCCCGACCTGCACCCCGATGACCCCAAGGCCAAGGCGAAGTTTCAGGCTCTGAATGAGGCTTACGATGTGATAGGCGACCCGGAGAAACGCAAGAAGTACGATCAGTATGGTGAGCAGTGGCGAGAGGCTGATGCATTCAACCGTGCCGGTGGAGGCAACTATCATTGGTCGGGTGGCGGCGGTTCGCCTTTCGATGGATTCGATTTCAGTTCGTTTGGACAAGGTGGCGGTGGTTTCAGCAGTTTCTTCCAAGACCTGTTTGGCGGTGGGAGAAGCCAGGGTAGCGGCTTTGGTGAGGGATTCGGCCGTCGTAACACTGGTGAGATGAATGCCAATGTGAGCATCGACCTTTACACTGCTCTGTTGGGTGGTGAGGTAATCATCCAACTGAATGGTGGGAAGAAACTGAAACTGAAAATCAAGCCAGAAACGCAACCAGGTACGAAAGTGCGCCTTCGTGGCAAGGGCTATGACCGTGGCGACGGCACTTATGGTGACTTGATTATCACCTACCAAGTGAAGTTGCCGCAGAACTTGACGCCCAGGCAGAAAGAACTGGTGATGGAGTTGCGCAATTCATAACGTCTGGTGCGCGGTAGAATGCAGAGAAAAGAATGGTTGGCGAGTCAGACTATTTGCTCTTGGATGAGCGACGGAAGAACTCTCGCCACGAGTTGAAATCTTTCTTCATAATCAAACCCACGCCTTGGGTGTTCAGACTGTTGCGGGTGAAATAGCGGTCGTTGGTCTGGTTGTATACCTTGATGGCGAGGTTCCCGTTGGGGAAGAGCAGATAACGAATGTCGAAATCGCCAATGAAACTGGTGGTAGCGTTGGCATTGTCTCGATAGCCGAACTGTCCATTGATGAGCAGGCGGTTGTTGAGCAGTCTGCCTGAGAGCAGTCCCTCGTATTCGGCATTGTTCCAACCTTCGGTACCAGTAGAGATGTTGGCTCCGAAATTCCAGTTGTTGTTGTTCACGAAACTGCTTAGGACATTGTTTATCTGTTGGCTGATAGTACCGCTCAACAGCGATTGCATGGCGAGGCTTGTCTGATTTTGGTTCTCTTCCGCATTGTTGGCATTGAGCGTATAGAATCGTCCGATGCTAAGTAGGTAGATAACCTGCTGGTTCATTTCTTCTTCACCGTTGATGACAGAGCGCACCATCTGTTTGGCATCGGCGTTCACGGTGGGCAAGTCGAGGTCGAATTCCACGTGGGGGCTTTCTGCTGTGCCTGTGATATTCATCAGACAGTCGACTCGTATATTGTTGCTGGAGAACGAGTTACCTATTTGCAAGTCGGAGAGCGGCACACCGTTGACAGTATAGACAGCACTGAGGTTGAGAGCTGCCTGGTATGGGTTTCCTCCGAAGACAATGGTTCCTCCCTGTTGGAACTGGAAATCTTTCTTGATGATGTTCTGAATGGTCAGCTTGTAGATGCCATGATCCACGAGATAGGTGCCAAACATGTCGAAGGCGCCTTTGTTGTAGAATGATGCCCTGATGGCTCCTGTTCCGTTTAGGGCGATATAGTCGCCGCTCGTCTTGTCCATCAGCAGCCTGAGTGTGAAGTCGGGAGTGGCATTGATAAGGAAATTGATGTGAAGGTCGCTGGGTATGTCTATTTCCTCCTCTTCTTCCTCACTGTCGTTGACAGCAGAGCGGATTGAAGCGACAGAATCTTCTATCAAGGTCGATTTGTCTCTCCACGTAATGAACTGTTGGTCGGTGATGGCATCGGGACTGGCCGCATTATATTCGATGAATGAGCCCTTCTCGGGTGTGCCACTGATGTCGAAATCGATACTTCCGCTTCTGCTCCGTATGCTACAATTGCCAGATGCATAAACCGTTCCGTAGAAGGTGTTGTCGCCATAGGAATGGAAATCGTAACATAGCAAGTGTTGCGCTTCGATGTTCAAGTCGAAGGTGAGGCGTGTCAGGTGTTCGTGGTTAAGCATTCCATTCATGATACCAATATTTCCATTCCTGTCACGAATGGTGTCGTTGCTGAAAATGATATGGTTTGGAATCATGCGTATGGTGTCGTTGTCGAGATTGTAGCGTGTGTTGATGCTGGTGATGTCGAGTTCACCATTGGCAACCACCATTCCCGTTAAGTTCATCTCGTCCAAATCGCCAGTAAGTTGCAGTTCACCTTTACCTCTTGCCTCCACATTGTCCATGAAACTCTCGCAGAAACTCTCCAGGAATTCCATGCGGGTGTTGTTGGCAGTGATCTTCAAATCGATGTAGTCTCTTGCTGGTGATACATAACCATGAACAAGCGTTCGTCCTTCCTTACCATCAATAGCTTGGGCATCGATGTCGATCTGTTCAAGCTCGTTGTTGTAGTTTGCCTTGGCATAGAGAGTTCCCATGCGTCCCTCTTCGAATGTGAAGTTCTTCACAATCAGGTCGGCATAGGCCTTTGGTGTACCGAATGCGGACTTGATGGAAGCTTTACCCGAAGCCTTTCCGTTGAAGGCCACAGCATGGAAGTTGACGATGTTTAGGATATAGCCTACATCAATGTCCTGAAGGTCGACGATGAGTGAATCGTCCGGATTCTCATTCGCCTTTCCCGAGACGATAATGTGCTGTTTGTTGTGTACTATGGCGAGATAGTCAACAATCAGGTTTTTGTCGCTATAAATAATGTCGGATGGCAGTATGTGCCAAGCGGTGTCGTTGACAAGAATCTCAGACGGGTGCACCCTGATGTGCGCAGCTGATTTGCCTTCCTCGTTTTTGAAGAATTCGGTACTGCAGTTGAAGGTGCCTTTCATGGGACGTCGCCTGTTGTTGTTCCAGTTGATGCTTGTGATGAGTTTGTTGTTGCCACCGTTTGCATTGAAGTTAAGGTCGAGCTTGTGCCCGTTCCCCATCATTTTTCGCACGTGTCCGCTGATGACCATTTCGTCAACCTCTGAAGTGAGTAGGTTGACGATGGCGTTTTCGTATGAGCCATCGTTGTATGTGAAGTTGGGCAACGTGGCATTAAGGTTCATTTGGTGGGTATGATCGTTCATGCTTCCCTCGAGATGAATGGGCGCAAGAATGTTGATGGGCAGGTCGACGAAGGAGTTGAGCCATTCAGACTGGTAGATGTCAGCTGTGATGGTGAAATCATTGTTTCGCTCGTTGGTGGCCTGGGGAAGTCCGGGCAGGGTGGGGAGTTTTGAGGCAATGAAATTGGTGATGCTCTGTGTGATGGTCGTATAGTCGAATTTCCCGTCCACATTGATATGGCCAAAATCGCTGTCGAGTGTCAGCGAATTGCCATTAGTGGTCTGTTGTGCGGTGAGTTGTAATGAATCGAGATGGAGGTTGCTTTTTTCAGAATCAACAGACAAGTCATTGATGTTCACCGTACCGTTGAGGTTGTTGAGCGAACTGCCACTGATATCGGTGTCAATATCGGCGTTGATGACAGCATCGCCGAGTTTGTCGAACAATCTTAATGCTTTGGGGTTGAGGTTCCTTATTGAAGCCATGAAATTGCTCGAAGGATTCTTTTTTGATATACAGGCTGTTCCCTGAATGTTTATCATACCGTTTGGGTCGTCCATGCTTACCTCACCATCGAACGTATTGTTGATAAAGCTGCCGTCAATGTTGATATTGCGGTAAGAGTAGTTGTTGTAGTCCATTCTGGCAATTGTTCCTTTTGCCATGATGTTGGGTAGGCCTTTGTCTTTCAGCTTTCCTTCCACATGGATGTTGGTAGCCAACTGGCCAAACTTATTGTCATCGAGAATTCTTTTCAGGTTTATTGCATCTGTTTTGAGTGAAAGGGTGAAATGATTACCATCGAATGTTCCTTCGAGGTCGCTTATGCCAGCATCGGTGCCCAGTTTTCCTTCAAGGGAGATATCGGAGCCTCGTCCGCCAACATCTCCTTTGAATCCAATCCTTCCCAATCTTGTGGCTATTTGCGGCAGTTCCACTTTCTTGCCTTGAACATTTTTCGCAATATGTTCGATGCTGTTAGCGCTGATGTTGAAGTTGGAGATATGGGCAAGCCACATGGGATTTGACGAAATGTCTCGGATGTCTGCGCTCAGTTTTATGTCAATGCCGTCGTCTTCCGATTTAATGTTGAATTGGCCTATGTTCAGATTTTTTCTGTTTCCGGAGAAAGATGTCGATAAGGCAAGGGGTTTCACAAAAGAACCGAGCGAGGGTTCCAGACTTTTGAGGTCGGCAAGCACAATGCTATTGTTTTTGAAGTGTCCACCGTACTGAATGGTTGAAAAATCGGGTTTCTCGTTGTCGTTCTGGTAGGTTGCCCAAATGCTGTCGGCACTGAGATGAGTTCTCGGCAACAAACAAGTAAAGTCCTTGATAACTGCTTTCTCTTTGTCTGCTTCAAAACGCAGAGCCAGTTTCTTCAATTCCAGTCCAGAAGCTTCCTTGAAAGCCAGTTTCTTGACTGTTACATTGATATGGTCGTCGGTGATTTGTGGCACAATGATGTGCGCACTGATGCCCTGAACGTCAAGGTGGCCAGGGTTTAGTTTTTCTTTCGTGGGTACCACGTCATACTGGTCGTATTTTAATCTTCCATGACGAACAATCAACGAATTAATTTGCAGGTTGAGAGGAGTGTGGCTGGTAGTGTCTTTCGAGGCAAGAGAATCAAGTGCAAACTGGTAATTGGGAACACTATTGGCCGATTCCTTGTAGAAATAACCTTGGAAACCAAAAAGCTGTGCAGACGAAATAGACACTTTTCCATGAACAAGTGGATAGAGACTGACTTTTGCAGATAGTCTTGATGCTTGCACCATAGGTTTCCTTTGTTGGTCGTAAATTGTTGCATCGTCGATGATGATGCGGTTGAAAAGACCTAAGTCGACGCGACCGATGGTTACTTTTGTCCCTAATTTCTTTTCAAGAGCATGACTTGTTTCCGAGGCAATAAACCTTTGGGTTGCTGGAATATGCAGCAACAAAACCAACAAAACGTAAAGTCCGAGTATGGACCATACGATGCCGCTAATAATATGTTTGAAAGTCTTCAAATTGTTATTTCGGCACAAATTTACATCTTTTTATTGGTATATGGTAATAATTCGTCCTTTTTTTCTTCGATGGCAACAAAAAAATGATTATCTTTGCAGATGTTTTGTTGCAGATGGCAATCAAAGAAAGTGATTTCTAAAATGTGTCTTCGCAGCATTTTCAATGAATTAACTATTCTAAATTTTCATAATAAAAAAGTGCTATGGCAAATGTTATTAAGCTACGAAAAGGCTTAGACATTCATCTACTTGGCAAACCCAGCGAAAAGAAACTCTCTTTGCCGGAATGCAAAGATTTTGCGTTGGTGCCCGATTCTTTTGTGGGAGTCATTCCCAAAGTGGTTGTCAAGGAAGGTGAACATGTCAAAGCCGGGGAAGCTTTGTTTGTTGACAAACGCTACCCCGAAGTGAAGTTTGCCTCACCTGTAAGCGGTATTGTCCGTGAAGTGGTACGAGGTGAACGCAGAAAGGTTCTAGCCGTGAAGGTGGATGCCGATGCACAGCAGGAGTTTGCTGATTATGGAATGCGAGAGGTTGCTGGTTTAACGGGCGCACAAGTTGTCGACGCGTTGTTGGAATCAGGTCTGTTTGGCTACATCAATCAGTTACCTTATGCTGTGGTGACGAGTCCTGACACCACCCCGAAGGCTATTTTTGTCAGCGCGTTGCGTGACAAACCTCTGGCTGCAGATTTTGAGTTCGAACTAGAAGGCAATGAACATGATTTCCAGACCGGTCTGACTGCTCTCTCGAAAGTGGCGAATACCTATCTTGGTATTGGTGCCAAGCAGACAGCTGTCGCTCTTACTCAAGCAAAAGACGTAGAGGTGAATGTCTTTGATGGACCTTGCCCTGCTGGTAACGTCGGTGTCCAAGTGAATCACCTCAATCCTGTAAACAAGGGAGAAGTGGTTTGGACAGTTGACCCGTCTGCCGTTATTTTCTTTGGCCGTCTGTTCAATACAGGTAAAGTGAATCTTCGTCGTACAATAGCTATTGTGGGCAGTGAGATGAACGATCCTGCATATGCAGACGTACTGGTTGGAACACGAATCGGCAATATTGTAGAAGGAAATGTTTCTACCAAGAACCATGTGCGACTCATCAATGGAAATGTGCTTACGGGAACACCTTGTAGTATGGATGATTATCTAGGCTCAAATGTTTCGGAAATCACAGCCATCAAAGAGGGTGACGATGCAGATGAGGCTTTCGGCTGGATTATGCCCCGTTTCAAGCAGTTCTCAGTCAACCGTAGCTATTTCTCATGGCTCTTTGGCAAAAAGGAGTATGCACTCGATGCCCGTATCAAAGGCGGTGAGCGCCACATGATAATGAGTGGCGAGTACGACAAGGTGCTTCCGATGGATATCTATGGCGAATACTTAATCAAAGCCATTATTTCAGGTGACATTGACCGTCAGGAAGCGCTTGGTATTTATGAGGTGAGTCCAGAAGATTTTGCCTTGGCTGAGTTTGTGGACAGTTCAAAGCTTGAATTACAGCGCATTGTGCGTGAAGGACTCAATATTTTACGTAAAGAAAACGCATAAGGACTATGAGCGCATTAAGAAATTATCTCAATAAGATTAAGCCGAATTTTGAAGAAGGAGGCAAGCTACATGCTTTCCGCTCGATTTTCGACGGCTTTGAGACGTTCCTTTACGTGCCAAACGACACGGCAAAGACAGGAGTTAATATTCATGACTCCATCGACTCAAAGCGTATCATGAGCATGGTGGTTATCGCCTTGATGCCCGCCATGCTGTTTGGTATGTACAACATAGGCTATCAGAACTATCTTGCTGCAGGTACTTTGGCCACAGCATCGTTCTTCGAGATATTCATCTATGGTTTCCTTGCTGTACTGCCCAAAATTTTGGTCTCTTACATTGTAGGTCTTGGCATTGAGTTTGCTTGGGCACAATGGAAAGGCGAGGAGATTCAGGAGGGATACCTCGTATCGGGTATCATTATCCCGCTGATTATTCCTATTGGATGTCCGTTGTGGATGCTGGCGCTTGCTTGTGCCTTCTCGGTCATTTTCTGCAAGGAAATATTCGGCGGCACAGGTATGAATATCTTCAATCCAGCTATTGCAGCCCGTATGTTCCTGTTCTTTGCCTATCCGTCGAAGATGACTGGCGACACGGTTTGGGTGGCACAAAACAGTATTTTCGGATTGGGAAACAATCTTCCTGACGGCTTCACTGCTGCCACACCTCTCGGACAGATAGGGCAGGGCATTGCACCCGATGCTTCTATTTGTGACATGATTTGTGGTTTCATTCCTGGTTCTATTGGCGAGACATCGTTATATGCCATTGCCATTGGTGCTGTTATCCTGCTGTGGACAGGCATCGCTTCTTGGCGCACCATGTTGAGTGTTTTTGTAGGTGGTGCTGTGTTGGCATTGATTTTCGAGTCTACCGGTCAGTCGATGACTTGGTGGCACCATTTCGTGATGGGTGGCTTTGCCTTCGGTGCCGTGTTCATGGCAACCGACCCAGTCACCTCTTGTCGTACTACTACAGGCCAGTACATTTACGGATTCCTCATTGGTGCGATGGCCATCATCATCCGAGTGATGAATGCCGGCTATCCAGAGGGTATGATGCTTGCAATCTTCTTTGGTAATATGTTTGCTCCAACTATCGACCATTTCGTGGTGGAGCGCAATATCTCGAAACGTTTAAAGAGAGGAGGTACCAAATGAAACTGAATACTAATTCGAATTCGTACATTATTATATATAGTGCGAT
>CACZPU010000073.1 GCA_902783165.1 uncultured Prevotellaceae bacterium | reverse complement strand
TCGCTGTTTTCAGGGTGTTCCATGATACTTTTTACGTGTTAATGAATGGCTTTGTTATTTAATATGATTGTATATGATAATTCTGTGAATGTGCAGGATGACAGAGCATCCGACACGATTAGTTAACATCGATGTTGATGACAACTTTTGACTTTTCGGGGTCGTTAGTAATCATGAGCACACGGGGCTTTGTTCGCGCTCCACGCAATGCTTTGGAGTCGACGGTAATTTTAAGCGTGGCAGTCTCGTTGGGCAACAGTCGTGTCTTGTTGAGTTTCACTTTCAGGCCAGTTGTGAACATTTGAAGACTACTGATGTCCAAATCAGACCGTCCAACATTTTCAATGGTGATGGATTCAGTCTTTTTCGACTTACCATTCATTTTGAAATGGAGATTTTCTTCCGACAGACGCACTTGTGGCGCATTAGCCAATTGCGTTTCAGTCATCTCTGTGAAAGCAGGAAGCAATACTGCAGAGACAGGGATTTCCTTTTCAGGGCTTACCTTGTCGCCAGGGAACATGCCCAAATAAACACTGGTTTGTGTTAACCCGTAGTCGCGTAGCTTTTTGGAATCGAGAATGATAGAGATGGTTCCTTGTCTGCCTGGCATGATGGTTGTGGGTGATACGTTGGCGCTGAGATAAGCAGGCAAATGCATCACTGTTGGCGACAGTGGCTGCGAACTGTTGTTCATGATATGTATTTTCTGCATGGGGCGATCGCCTCTATTCACGTCGTCGAACTCGATGTTGTTGAGGTCAGAGCGTATGTCAGCTAGCGTATATGGGTAGTTGCCCGAGAAATCAACCACCTCTTCGACTACTACACCACGAATGGAGAGAAAGAAAGGCTTGTCTGATGCATTGCTGTATATGCCAATGTCCTTGAGAAAGTGACCCATTTGTTGAGCATCGTAGGTGGCCGACAGTGTGAACGAGTCACCTGCAGGGATGCTGTTCTTGGGATAATCCACAGAGGTGCATCCGCAACTTGTTCGAACTTTGTTGATTTGCAAGGCGTTGTGACCGCTGTTTTTCAACTCGAACTTTACGGTGACGGGGGTTTCATATGCTACATTTCCGCAGTCAATCACCTCGTGCTTGGCGGAAATCTGTTGGGCCGAGACATGGAGTGTTGTCATGGCCAGGGCAGAAAGTATAATTGTCTTTGTCTTCATATTCACTCAACATGGATGGTTTGCGACTTGTCTTGTCCTGTAAACTCAGGAGCATAGGCACATTGCACAGTGGCTGTGCCGGTCTCATAGATGCCAGAACGGTCGATGAAATATTCTGTCTCTATCACATGGCGACCTTTTGAAAGTAGGTCGAAATAATAGTTAGTGGTACAGTCTTTTGGCGAACAGTAGTACCCCCAATGGTATCCACTGAGCTGATTGACTGGTTCCATGCAGGCAGCACGCTTGTCGATGAGCTGAACGAAATCGTAGTCGCGGTCGGCCACGATGGTTATTCGTACTTTCACCTTGTCGCCCACATGATAGGTGCCGTTGTTTGTTTTGCCATCCTTCGCAGACAGAATTTCGCGTGTAACGATAATGCCAGACGAAGACGAAGCAATGTCTTTTGTATGCTGCATGAATTGAGCATAGACAGCGCCCCATGATGTTCCCTCGCTGCTCTTTTCAGCAGTGAGCTGCTTGGCATTTCCAGCAAGGAATGTAGTCTTTACATATCCAAGTCCGGCTGTCACTTTGGGCAGTTCTATGACCTCGCCGTCGATGGCGAACTTGGTCATTTCCTTATTCTCTAAAATCTGTGTGTTGCCATCAAGGAATGCATAAACAGCATTTACACTGTTGATAGGTGTATCCCAGCATTGTGTTCGTTTCTCCTGTAATAGCCATCGTTTCATTTCCTCAATGGTCTGGAGGTCGTTGGGCGTAACAATTTTCAGCGCCTCGATAACAGCTGTCTGTGTGGGAATACGATAGTCGTACCACGAATAGCTTGCGCGTGGAGAGTCGTAATATCGGCCCATTTCTTCTTTGTATACAGTATATTCTTTCAGGCTCTTGACGTATTCCAATGCCTTTGCCTTGTTCTGCTGTTTGCTGAGCACGACTGCCATCAGTGCTTTGGCATAAAGACTTTGAGAAGTAATCTGTTTCTCAAGATATTTCATGAGATAAGTTGTGGCATCTTTCTCCTTGGTATTGAGCTGACGACCGGAGATTGCATTCAGGTAAATCCATTGCAGGGCATGGTAACCATTGATGTAGACGGGCTTCTTCTCTTTCTCAAGTCTTTTCATTTCTGCAACTTCTTTAATGACAATCTGACTCAGGAATTGGTTTGCCTTGTTGAGCAGCTGCACAGTGTTGTCGTCTTCACCTGTCAGCATGTTCAGTCGAGTGAGGAACTCCATAACCTCGGCAGTCATGGCCGGACTCCCGTTCATGCCTTTCCACCATGAGAACGAACCGTCTGGATTTTGCAGATTCTGCAGATGCTCAATTGCTGTATTCAATCGATTCTGCATCGTGTTTTCATCGAAGAAGTTTGCCAAAGCTTTCTTTTGATCTGATTCTTGCTCTGCATTCATAACCCATGGCGTTTCTTCGAGAAGAAGTGTTTTCAGCTCTTGGTTCTTTTGAAGGCTGCTCATCAGTGATGTCTCATTGTTTTTTTCCTGTTGCCATTGTTGGAATACTGATTTGACTTTTGGACTTTGTTTTATCAAGTGATTTCCAATGCTGTTGGCATAATAGGCAGCAGCCAGGCTGATGGCATTTTTTTCGTTTATATTTCCTACATATGGCAGAGTCTGAACCATCATCCATGCGGGATTGTTGGTGTATTCTACTGTCAACTTGGGCATATTTGCGATGGAATGGTCGGAAATGAAACTTTCAGGAATGAGTTTCTTCAAATCGATGGCTTTGGTTCCAGTCTCGTGCTGGGTGAAAGGAACGGTGACAGTCACCATTTCACTATTTGGAAGGATGGGCAGATAGTGCTGTTCGCCATCGCTGAAACCGTCACCACTGGCTATGATTTTGCAGATGAGGAGACTTGGCGTCTGAACGGTTGGCTCAAAGTAGAACGAGGCATTACCCGTTTCCCCTTGTTTCACGCTGAAAGGCTTAGATGTCTCCAATAAAACATGTTCGGTTTCTGGGTCGATTAATACCATTGTTACATTGCCCGAAACATTTTTCTCGGCAGTATTGAATATCTTCGTAGAGATAACAGCCTTGTCGCCTTGTCTAACGAAACGCGGCATGTTGGGCTGTACCATCACGTCTTTCTTTGCCACGGCGATGCCTTCCAAAATTCCAAAGTTCATATCCTTGTCATGGGCAAGACCTATGAAACGCCATGTGGTGATACTTTCGGGCAGTATGAAATGAATACTCACATTGCCGTTCTCATCGCTGAGCAGAGTAGGGTAGAAGAGCGCTGTTTCATTGAGATTCTCGCGCAGTTGCACCTCTTGAACTGTGGAAACGGCATCTGCACCTTCTTCATCATTTCCAGCTACATCATGGGCACCAACAGCAGAACCTGTAACTGTCTTCTTTTTTGCTGTACCATAACCTACAACAATGATGTCTTGCTTTGAATTATCTGCGGCCATGGCTGGTTCTGATTGAGCAATCTCTTCCATAACAGCTAAGTCGGTCGATTTATTGTTGACAACAGAACGGGTGGCCATCATCAGTTTTCTGTGGCCACTTCCCATCATCGAGAAACCCAAACGGAATGATGTGATATCATCTACAAACTTTGAAAAATGGAGATGTCTTACCTTATCGTTGGATATGTTTTGTGAAAGGAATTGGTTTTGAAAACTATTAATCAGTTTAACCCACTGGGTATGGGCATTGCCTCTGAATAGATTGAGGTTCATACTCCAATTCATGTTGGTTAACTGGTCCAAACTCTTATCGTACATGGTTGCCATCAGTTGGGCAGCAGCAGCCTTACCGTCAGGCCTCAGTATGTTGAGTGTCCATTCTTCTTCTTGACCAGGAATAAGACGGTCGCGGAAGGATGTCCACTGCATTTTCATTTTCTTTTCTGGCAAGGGTGCGCTGATGTTTGTAGAATGGGTGTAGCAATTGCCTTCTTTCACCCATGCAAAAGTGAGTAGCACCCCTGGGCCATATTCCTTTTTGTAGGTGAATTGGCGTGTGTTGATGGCGTTGCTGAGGTCGAATGTTCCGCTCTCGAGTATTTTGTTGCCCGAGAATATATTATAAAGAATATGTGTGTCGGCATCTGACGCACCCACCTGGATAGTGACAGGTTTGCCGTCGCATGGGAAAGTAGTTGCTGTTTGGTAAAACCAATCGTGTGTTTCAATGCATGGCGATTTGTCTTTCAATGTGAATACCACAAACTCGGTTTTCACATGGTCGTCGCCACAAGTTGCTTCAATAGTATGCTTGCCCGATTTAAGGTTCTTGGTATGAATTTCGATAGACTGATTGGCCTTGGCCAGCTTGGGGTTCTTTCCGTCTATGGTATACCGTACGGTACCGTCGATATCTTGTCCGGCAGCATTTTTCAGTGTGAACGAGAAAGACTTCAGCGAATCGCGCTCGCTCATTTTCTCAATGTTGCAGTTGAAAGCCGTGGGCTTGCTTCCAAGTGGTATACTAATGCTACCTTCATGGCTCTCGCCAGCTTGATCGGTGACTTGTGCCTTGGCGATGAAATCGTAAAACCGGGGCATACGATAGTACCCGTCTTCGTCAAACTCATTGTCGTTATCGTCATCTTCCCAAGAAGGCAACACCATAGGCATCTGGATGGTGAATTCACCTTTTTCGTTGGTAACAGCTTCACCTGCGTCTGTCTCCTCAGTTCCCGATGCACCTCCCCACCAGCACCAGAGCGATTTACGTCTCGAAAGGGTGTAACTAACCTTGGCTCCTTGTACAGGTACTCCAGCATAGCTTTTGGCCCGTCCGGTTACGGTAATGGTATCTCCGTTCTTATATTTCTCTTTCACTTCATCGAACTTAACTTCAAAAGTGGGTCGCTTATATTCCTCCACTTGGACTGCTGACCACCCATTGCCCCAATTGGTTTGTAGACTGAAAGAACCACTTAACCCGCCTTCTGGCAAAACGAAATCAGTGAAGAATGTTCCAAATTCGTCGGTTTTCAATATTTCTTCCTTCACCACCTTATAGTTGGCATCTCTCAAAGTAAGGTTGCATTCTCTGCCAGCAATTACTTTGGTTTCAATTCCATTTGTGTTGTTGAAAGCGATACCCGATACGTGTACCGTTTGTCCAGGTCGATAGATACGGCGGTCGGTATACAATTGGATGTGATCTTCTTTGCGGTTGTTCTTGTCGAAGGAGAAGTTGTTGTAAGGCAAGAAAGAGCGGTGGCAGAATTTGTCGGTGTCAGTATATATGTATATACTTCTAATATTGTAATCGCCACTCTTGTCAAACTGATAAATCACTTCACCTTTGTTATCGCAGGTTAAAGACTTGATCGTTTCAGGTTGGTTATATCTTTTATGAAGATAAACTTTTATATTTGCTCCAGCAACGGGCTGCCCGGTAGTAGAGTTCACTACGGCCATTCTCAGTTTATTATCAGGCAAGCTTTGGCTCAGCAATGTAAGATCGCTTACGTAAAACAGCATACCCCCTTCGGGTATGTTTTTGTTATCAGTTCTGAAGGTGATGAGATAGGCTCCTGCAGGAAGTGGGTCGATGGTTAACGTATCGCGCGACTTCTCATAAGCTTTCTTTCCGAGGTAGGTTTTTGTGTAAATTTTTTTGCTGCCAGCTATAATTTTCTTTTTGACAGCCTCGAAATTTTTGTCCTTGTCTTGGTTGTACCATGTTAAGTTGTAGTCGTTGTCGCCAGTGATGTCAACGCGTTGAACGGTTGCTTTGATGCTTTGGATGTTTCTCACATTTTGGATGCGGATAGTGATGGGTTTCAACACTGGCAACACAGTACTCTCCATATCGGCTGCAAACTGTGGTTGTATGAGTTGTTTGCGGCTGTTGCGCAGTTGGTTCATCCGTTTCCAATTTCCCCATTTGGCAAGTGCCTGGTCTATGTAGTTGACTTTCTCTTCGGCTAAGACATCGCTGCACTCTTCCATGAAGAGATAACGTTCCACAGCCACTTCACCGCATTCAATCAAGTCTCCATAGAGAGATATGAGCGAATCGAGAGCCATTGCATAGGGAGAACCTTCCAATTTAAACTTTCTCAATTCGTGTTTCTGTTTGATGGCTTGCAAAGATGATATCAGTGCTGCTCTTCTATTGCCCACCTGCTCATAGTAATCGGCTAATGCTTGATAGTTTTCTGTCTCGTAGCCGATGAGACTCAACAAGTCGTTGTCGAAGATTTCACTATCAGGACCCGATTCCACAAGGGGTTCGTATTCAGATGCTTTGTGAGCGGCCAACATCTTTGGGTCGCTTATGGCCTTTTGAAAATAAACATTCTTTTTCTCGATGTCGTCCAATCGACCATTGTTTCGGTAAATACATCCCAATATGGTGTTGTAGACAGCAGCCAGCGCAGCATCTTTCTTTTCTGCTTGAAGTGCCTGTGTCTCCAGATTTTTAATGGCGGGTTCCAGCGAGTCGGGTGAAATTTCTACTATTCTTGAAGTCTTCATCAACTCAGCTTTTAGCAGTTGACCGTATAGTTTTTCCTTTGCTGCTTTCATGACAATCTTGTTGAGCACGGATATTTGTGTCTTGGGAAGATCCTTTTCTGCAGCTTGTTCAACCTGCTTCCATAAATCCTTGTATCCTTGTCCGAATAATGAGAATGGCATGAGTATGGATGCTATAATAAATATTAATAATGTCTTCTTCATAACTGTTTTTTCATCTAAACAATAAGATAAATGCAAAGATAGATATTTTCTTGCATTTACCAAAGTGTTTTTCTCTTTTAATTTTGATAAGGTAAGATTCTTTAAAGAGATTTCAGACTAAAGGGTTTGTAAAGAACCTATGCATCCGTGTTTTTGTGTGAGTAGCAGAAACAAATGGCCAGAATATTTTGTTGATTGGTGAAAAAATAGTAATTTCGCACCAAATTAAGAAAGAAACATGACTTATACGATAGAAAAAATTGCAACGCTCATTGGCGCTCGACGCTATGGCAATTCTGATTCTATGATTAGATGGTTGCTCACCGATAGCCGTTCGTTGTGCTTCCCGGAAGAAACATTGTTTTTTGCCATGAAGACCAAGCGGAACGACGGACATAAATACATCGACGACCTGTATCGACGTGGAGTCCGCAATTTTGTAGTCGAGACTATTCCTTTGCATGTAGAGGAACGTTATGCAAAGGCTAATTTTTTGAAGGTAGTCAGTTCGTTGGCTGCCTTGCAACGGTTGGCAGAACGTCATCGCGATGAATTCAACATACCAATCATTGGAATCACTGGCAGCAATGGCAAGACCATGGTCAAAGAGTGGCTTTACCAATTGTTGTCGGGTGTGGGGCTGTCTCAGGAAGCTGTATCTGGTCAGCATGTTGAGCCTTTGGCTGTCACTCGGTCTCCACGAAGCTATAATTCGCAGATTGGTGTACCGCTCTCCGTTTGGCTATTGAACGAGAATTCAAAGTTGGGCATCTTTGAGGCAGGAATCAGCATGCCTGGAGAGATGATGCCTTTACATGATATCATACAGCCCACTATTGGCGTGTTTACTTCGTTAGGCAGTCCTCATCAGGAAAATTTCCGCTCGATGGACGAGAAATGTATGGAAAAACTGCAGTTGTTCCATGATGCTGATTCTGTGGTGTACTGCTCCGACGATCAGGTCGTTAGTAGGTGTATGCGCAAAAGTGGATACAAGGGTGAGCGGCTCACATGGTCGAGAGAGAATAGCGATGCGACCTTTTATGTCTCGGATGTAAAAGAGTGCGAGGACCGGCTAGAGGTTACATATATTTATATGGACAAGAAAGGCTGTTATTCAATACCTTTCATTGATGACGCTTCGTTAAGTAATTCTATCACTTGTGCGCTAACTGTATTACATTTGGGCGTGAGCATGGAGCAACTTTCCGTGCGGATGGCTTGTTTGGAACCGGTGGCCATGCGTCTTGAAGTAAAGGAAGGGCAGAGAGGTTGCATATTGATAAATGATTCATATAACTCGGATGTCAATTCTTTGGATATCGCACTCGATTTCATGAATCGACGACCATCCACGCGGCTCGTCTCACCAATCAATGGCAAAACAGACAGGGCATTCAAACGTACACTCATTCTAAGTGACATTTATCAGAGTGGAGAATCTGCCGACACCCTTTATGGAGAAGTGATTGAGCTACTGGAGAGGCGAGGTGTGGACAAACTGATAGGAATAGGCGAGGAGATTTCTGGTTTTTTGAAATACAATCTTAACAGAAAATTGCTTGTATCTCTCCATGAGATTTATTCTTTTTCAACTGTTGATGAATTTATCAGATCGGACATTTTCCATCATTTCCACGACGAGGTGATACTTCTGAAAGGTGCACGTCCGTTTGGCTTTGAGAAAATTACCGAGCTGCTGGAACAGAAAGTCCATGAGACCATACTTGAAGTAAACTTGAATGCCTTGGTAGATAACCTCAATTATTTCCGCTCCTTCCTTAAGCCTGAAACCAAGATGGTGTGCATGATAAAGGCCGATGGCTATGGAGCTGGTGCTGTGGAGATTGCCAAAACATTGCAAGATCATCAGGTTGATTATCTTGCTGTAGCAGTGGCTGATGAAGGTGTAGACCTGCGAAAAGCTGGTATTACGAGTAATATCATGATTATGAATCCAGAGATGACTGCATTCAAGACCATGTTTGATTACGATTTGGAGCCAGAGGTCTATTCTTTCCGTTTGCTCGACGCTCTCATCAGAGCCGCGCGAAAAGAAGGTATCACAGGCTGGCCTGTACACATCAAGTTGGATACAGGTATGCACCGGTTGGGATTCAATGTAGGCGAAACAGATGATGGAAAGTACGATTTAAGCGAGATTGATGAACTTGTTGAGCGTCTGAAACATCAACAGGCCGTTATACCGCGTTCGGTCTTCTCGCATTTTGTTGGTAGTGACAGTGATGATTTTGACCATTTCTCTTCTTGTCAGTTTGCAAAGTTTGAGGCTGGTAGTCAAAGATTGCAAGAAGCATTCAGTCATAAGATTCTGCGACACATGAACAACTCTGCTGGTATAGAGCATTTCCCTGAACGCCAATTGGATATGTGCCGATTGGGCATCGGATTGTATGGTGTTGATCCCCGGACATCAAAAGTGTTGTCGACCGTATCTACCTTGAAGACCACCATCTTGCAATTGCGAAAAGTAGCTAAAGAAGAGACGGTGGGTTACAGCAGGAAAGGCAAACTGACAAGAGACAGTGTGATAGCAGCCATTCCTATTGGCTACGCTGACGGTCTGAACCGTCATTTAGGACAAGGCCGCTGCTATTGTTTGGTAAATGGTCAGCAGGCACCCTACGTCGGCAATATTTGTATGGATGTAGCGATGATTGATGTGACGGACATACCTTGCCGTGAAGGAGACGTTGTGGAAATCTTTGGTGAACATCTGCCTGTAACTGTTCTTTCCTCTTGCCTGGACACCATTCCATATGAGATTTTGACAGGTGTGAGTAACAGGGTGAAGCGCGTGTATTATCAGGATTGATGAAAAATCTTTTAGAAAAATGATATCTTTCAATATTTTTTATTAATTTTGCAACCAAATATGCATATCTAAAAAAACAAATTAAAATATCATTAAAAAATGAGCTCAGTACAAACTACTAAAATGACCAACTATCGTTGGGTGATTTGTGCCATGTTGTTTTTGGCTACAACAGTGAATTACATGGACAGACAAGTCCTTTCTCTTACTTATCCCGGTGACGGAGGTATCCAACAAGAATTTGGTTGGAGTGATGACAACTATGGAACTATTACGGCAATATTCTCTATTGTCTATGCACTTTGTATGCTTTTTGCCGGTAAGTTCGTTGACTGGATGGGCACACGTAAAGGATATCTTTGGGCTATCTTCGTTTGGAGCACAGGTGCCGTTTTGCATGCTTTCTGTGGAATTGCAACAAGTGGAATAGTAACGGGCGACTGGCTGGTTGGATTTGAAAGTGCTAAAGAAGGACTTAGGGCATTCCAAAACTCAGGCGCTGCCGATGCAGGACTGACAATAGCAACAGTCAGTGTATGGCTGTTCCTTGGTGCTAGATGTGTGCTCGCACTTGGTGAAGCTGGAAACTTCCCTGCTGCTATTAAGGTGACAGCAGAGTATTTCCCCAAGAAAGACCGTGCTTATGCAACTGCCATCTTCAACAGTGGTGCATCTGTGGGTGCTTTGATTGCTCCCTTTACCATTCCTGTGCTTGCTAAACTGTTTGGATGGGAAATGGCATTTATTGTCATCGGTGCATTAGGATATGTATGGATGCTGTTCTGGATTCTTCTTTACAAGAAACCCAACCAGAACCCGAAGGTTAATACCGCTGAACTCACATATATCAATCAGGATGTTGAAACAGACCAAGATCCGAAAGATGCAAACGACGAAGGCCCACAAATCAGTTTTGCAAAATGCTTCACTTACCGTCAGACTTGGTCGTTCATTGTGGGTAAATTCATGACCGACGGTGTATGGTGGTTCTTCCTATTCTGGACTCCTGCCTATCTGAAATCTCAGTTTAATATCAACCCGACCGATACAGAGGGAATGGTGCTTATTTTTGTACTTTATCTCATCACAATGTTGAGCATTCTTGGTGGTAAACTGCCAACCTTCTTCATCAATCGTGGCATGAATCCTTATGCAGGACGTATGCGCGCTATGTTGATTTTCGCGTTCTTCCCGCTGCTCGGTTTGTTCGCACAGCCTTTAGGTGGTATATTCAACACACCATGGTTCCCCATCATATTGATTGGTATCTTGGGCGCTGCTCACCAAAGCTGGTCAGCAAACATCTTCTCTACTGTTGGCGACATGTTCCCAAAATCGACCATCGCAACTATTACTGGTATTGGTGGTATGGCCGGTGGTGTGGGCTCTTTCCTTATCAACAAGGGTGCTGGCGCTCTTTTCACCTATGCAGAGCAACAAGGTTCAGCCTTTACTTTTATGGGCTTTGAAGGAAAACCGGCAGGATACATGATTATTTTCTGTATCTGTGCTGTTGCTTATCTCATTGGATGGGTGATTATGAAGATACTTGTTCCGAAATACAAACCAATTATCGCTGAATAATTAAGGAATAAACAGTTTTACTGCGCAACAAGAATTGTATCACTGATATTGCAATTCTTGTTGCGTTTTTATTTATGTAATAGCATCCTCGATACAATTTAAATATATATTTTCGTTAATATATTTTAAAACAATATAGGGTGATGTACCCTTTTTTTTAGTTTCTGCGTATTATTAATAGAAACAAGGATGATAGTTGTGATAACTCTTATACTGGTTGAACTTAACTATAATGAATAATTATATTATAGTATTATAATATTACTCTCTCTTAAATAATGATGAAACACTGAAAGGACTCCGTCGTGAGACGAGGTCCTTTCAACTTTTATATGATT
>CACZPU010000072.1 GCA_902783165.1 uncultured Prevotellaceae bacterium | reverse complement strand
CACTACCATCAGATATTTTCAATTCACCGGAACGGTAAGCTATGTGGAGGGTGACCGTATGGTGGTGACTGTGCCCGACAATGCGCCACTCATAGACCTTCAGCACGCCGAGAACATCGGCATACAACTGTCGTTCGACGAAACCAGCTATAAGACCATGTTCGACGCGCTCGACCGAGTGATTCGAGCACGGGGCAACCGACTGGCCTATCTGCGCGACTTGTTCTACACTCCTTCGATGAAAGTGGGCAGGTTCACTTTCGGACATATTCGGTTCCCCTATCTCAACAGGACACAGGAACATGCTGTGAACGAAGTGCTCCGAGCCAAAGACGTGAGTATCGTACATGGCCCTCCAGGTACAGGAAAGACCACCACATTGGTAGAGGCTATCTATGAGACGCTGATGCGCGAGAGCCAAGTGTTGGTATGCGCTCAGAGCAACATGGCGGTCGACTGGATAAGCGAGCGACTGGTTGATCGGGGCATCAACGTACTGCGTATAGGCAACCCTACACGCGTAAACGACAAAATGCTGTCGTTCACCTATGAGCGGAGATTTGAAGCCCACCCCGACTACCCGCAGTTGTGGGCTATCAGAAAGACCATCAGGGAATTGCGTCAGCATCGCAAACGAGGCGACGAGCACTTTCACCAGAAAATGGACAGGCTGAAATCGCGTGCCACGGAACTGGAAATACGTATCAATGCCGAACTGTTTGGCGAGGCACGCGTCATTGCCAGCACATTGGTGGGCAGTGCCAATAGGCTGCTGCAAGGCATGAAGTTTGCCACACTGTTCATCGACGAGGCTGCCCAAGCGTTGGAAGCCGCTTGCTGGATTCCCATCAGCAAGGTGTCGAGGGTGATTCTTGCTGGCGACCACTGTCAGCTGCCACCCACCGTGAAGAGTCTGGCAGCCATGCATGGAGGGCTGGACAAGACACTCATGGAGCGCATTGTGGAAAACAAGCCCGACGTGGTGACACTGCTTAAGATGCAATACCGGATGAACGATGACATCATGCGATTCTCGAGCGACTATTTCTACCATGGCGAGGTGGAAAGTGCTCCAAACGTGAAACACCGCGGCATACTCGACTATGACGATGCCATCGCCTGGGTGGACACGTCAGACATGGAAGCACGCGAGGAGTTTGTGGGCGAAACTTTCGGACGCATCAACAAGACCGAAGCCAAACTGACACTTGCCGTTCTGCAGCACTACTTTGAGAAAATAGGCAAAGAGCGCATTCTGGACGAGGCTATCGACGTGGGCATCATTTCTCCATACCGTGCCCAAGTGCAGTTTCTCAGACACCTCATCAAGAAACAAGAATTCTTCAAACCTTATCGACATCTCATCAGCGTAAATACGGTGGACGGTTTCCAGGGGCAAGAGCGCGACATTGTACTGATATCGCTCGTCAGAGCCAACGACGAAGGACAGATTGGATTCTTGAGGGACCTTCGACGAATGAACGTGGCCATGACACGGGCAAGAATGAAGCTCATCATACTTGGCGATAGCACAACCATGGGGAAAAACAAGTTCTACAAAAAATTGTTTGAATACATTCAACAACTATAAAAAATAAGGAAAATGAAGAAAATAATTATTTTTTTATCAAAAAATTTGGAAGTTAGTTACAAATTCATTATCTTTGCACCGAAAAAAGTAGAATATGTAAGAATACGATAGTTAGTTTCAAGGTTAAAGATGTTTTTAGGTTATTAGTTAGCATTAAATAGTTAGTTTATCATCGTTTCATAATATAATTATACTTTTTATGGGGCCTGACGCGATGTCACGCCCCATTTTTTTGCTCTTTCCCGCAACATGATTCAGACGGCAAAGAAGCGCAGCTGGACGGCTATAGACTTAAAAGCACAAAATAATTTGGCTTTTCGCCCGACTTTTCGTAATTTTGCACCCAAATCGTAAAGAGACATAATTACAGGTATGAAGATAGAAAACGAGATTGTCAGTGCGGTCATCACTGCCATCAAACAACTATATGGCCAAGAAATAGCAGAAAGCACAGTACAACTGCAAAAAACCAAAGCCGGTTTTGAGGGAAATCTCACGCTGGTGGTGTTCCCCTTTCTGAAGATTTCAAGAAAGAATCCTGAAAGCACTGCACAGGAGATTGGACAATGGCTGAAAGAGAACAGCAGTGTTGTTTATGATTTCAATGTAGTGAAAGGATTTCTCAACCTTGTCATCGACCAGAAAGCATGGTTCGGACTGCTGCAAGACATTGACAACCATCCCCTGTTTGGTTTCAAAGAAGCCACGGATGACTCCCCTTTGGTGATGATTGAATATTCCTCACCCAACACCAATAAACCACTGCATTTAGGACATGTGCGCAACAACCTGCTGGGCTGGAGCCTCTCACAGATAATGGCTGCCAACGGAAACCGTGTGGTGAAAACCAACATCGTGAACGACCGTGGCATACACATCTGCAAATCGATGCTTGCATGGCTGAAATGGGGCAACGGCGAAACTCCCGAAACAAGCGGAAAGAAAGGCGACCACCTCATTGGCGACTACTATGTGCTCTTCGACAAGCATTATCGTGAGGAGATAGCACAGCTCAAGAGTCAATATATTTCACAAGGCATTGAGGAAAAAGAGGCAGAAGAGAAAGCCAAGGCAGAGGCTCCTCTGATAAAGGAAGCCCACGAAATGCTGGTGAAATGGGAACAGAACGACCCTGATGTACGTGCCCTCTGGGAAAGATGAACAACTGGGTATATGCAGGTTTTGATGAAACATACAAGGCATTGGGGGTTGGATTCGACAAGATTTATTACGAGTCGCAGACCTATCTCAAAGGCAAGGCCAAGGTGGAGGAAGGTTTGGAGAAAGGTCTTTTCGAGCGTCACGAAGACAACAGCGTCTGGGCAGACCTCACAGACGACGGACTCGACAAGAAACTCCTGCTACGCTCCGACGGCACCAGCGTGTATATGACACAGGATATTGGAACAGCCGAAATGCGCTTCAACGACTACCCCATCGACAAGATGATCTACGTGGTGGGCAACGAACAGAACTACCACTTCCAGGTGCTCAGCATCCTGCTCGACCGTCTGGGCTTCAAATGGGGCCGCGAACTAGTGCACTTCAGCTATGGCATGGTGGAGCTGCCCAACGGCAAGATGAAGTCGAGAGAAGGCACGGTGGTGGATGCCGACGAACTGGTGGCTCAGATGATTGACGATGCGCGTCAGCTCAGCGAGGACAAGGTGAACAAGCTCACCGACATCACGCCCGAGGAGAAGGAACAGATTGCCCGTATTGTGGGCATGGGTGCGTTGAAATACTTCATCTTGAAGGTGGATGCCCGCAAGAACATGCTCTTCAATCCAGAAGAAAGTATCGACTTCAATGGAAACACTGGTCCTTTCATTCAGTATACACACGCCCGTATCCGCAGCATCATGCGCAAAGCCAACGAAAAAGGTATCTTTAAGGCAGACGACAAAGCTGATGTCGACAAACTGAACGAAGCATATGTGCTGAACGAAAAAGAAATCGACCTCATCCAAAAAATGAACGATTTCTCTGCTGCTGTAGAACAAGCTGGCAAAGACTATTCGCCAAGCGGCATTGCCAACTACTGCTATGAACTGACCAAAGAGTTCAACCAGTGGTACCACGACTTCAGCATTCTGAATGCCGAAAGCGAAGGAGCAAGGCTCAGTCGGTTGGTGATAGCTCGTAACGTGGCAAAAATCATCAAGAACGGCATGAAACTGCTGGGTATTGAAGTGCCAGAGAGAATGTAAAGAGCAATTCTGTTTTTATTAAAGACAATAATAGGAAGGAATGGAATCAGCACAACATACTGAAACCTGCAGCGGCTCTGCTCTCTCGCTTCCGGAGGGAGTAAGAGCCGATGCGTGGGCGGTAGATGCTGCCTGCAGTGGCAATCCAGGGAAGATGGAATACCGGGGGATTGACCTGGCAACAGGCTGCCAAACATTCCATTTCGGACCTATGCACGGAACAAATAACATCGGTGAATTTCTCGCCATTGTGCACGCTCTCGCCCTGCAACAGAAAATGGGTATCTGCAAGCCCATCTATAGCGACAGCTACAATGCCATTCTTTGGGTGAGCAAATGCCAGTGTAAAACAAAGCTTGTTCGCAATGAGGAGACAGAACAACTTTATCAAATCATTGCGCGGGCGGAGAATTGGCTGCGTACACACATCTATCATAATCCGATTATCAAGTGGGACACCACGCAATGGGGAGAAATACCTGCTGACTTCGGAAGGAAATAGGTGTGATTACAGCAATCTACGACAACGCTTTACGGCTGCAACCAGCCACAGAAGGACAATCAGCCTAAACACCAGAGAATAGCCCATAGGCAGCATGCCGAGGAAGAAGGCTGCCTGCACTTCAACAAGTGCCCATGTCTGACGCTGATTCAACTCGCGATCAAGCACACAAGAATAATAATTACCCAACATTTTCACTGGTGTATTCAGTTGTTCTGTGATCCAACTCATCTTTTTCATAACGCTTTGTACCAAATAGTCATTGACGTTGAGAAATAATTGTTTGCTCATATTACTGTATTTTTAATTCTGAATGCAAAATTACAGTCCACTTGTGCACAATAAGTTCACAAAACAAACGTTTATTATTAAAAAATATTAAACATGCTTGCAAGCCACTACTTTGAAGGAATGATTGAGGCTGGTTGTGATGAAGCCGGACGCGGATGCCTGGCAGGAAGTGTATTTGCCGCTGCTGTCATTTTCCCTCAGGATTATAAGAACGAAGAATTGAACGATTCAAAACAGCTCACCGACAAAAAACGTCACCAGCTACGCGATGTGATTATCCACGATGCCACCGCATGGGCTGTAGGCATCGTCACACCAGAAGAAATCGACAAGATAAACATCTTGAATGCAAGCATTCTGGCCATGCACCGTGCCCTTGACAAACTCAGTATACAACCCGAGGCAGTTATCGTGGACGGCAATCGCTTCAAACCATATTTTCCTCTGACTGCCGATGGAAAACACCATGAAGAGCCTGTTAAACATGCCACCATTGTAAAAGGCGATGCAAAATACCTCTCCATTGCTGCTGCCAGCATCCTGGCCAAGACTTTCAGAGACGATTATATGGACCAACTGGCAGAACAATATCCTGCCTACGACTGGAAGAACAACAAAGGATATCCCACCAAGAAACACCGTGCCGCCATCAAGCAATATGGCACCACCCCCTACCACCGAATGAGCTACAACTTATTAGGCGACGGACAACTGAGCCTTGATTTTAGTTTCGACTGAACAGCACAAACCAATCTTAATCATTCATGCGTCACGATAAATTGGAAAGAGAACTGGAAATGCTTCTCATGCTTACCGACAACCGCGGGTATAGCATGGAAAAAGTCTGTGAGCGACTGAGCATTTCACGACGTAATTTCTACTATTACTTGGAGTTCTTTCGCGACTACGGTTTCATGGTCGGCAAAGAAAACGGAATCTATAGAATAGACCGCAACTCCCCTTTCTTCAAACGGTTGGTGGAACGCATAACTTTTACAGAAGAGGAAGCTATCATCATTCAGCGACTGCTTAACAAAACCGACAAGAAAAACGCCTTGATAGAGAATATGAAAGAAAAACTGAACCGTTTCTATGACTTCTCTATCATCAAGAACAATAAGGCAAACGAACAGTCGGCACACGTCATCAGCCAGTTGTATGACGCCATCAAATACAAGCAGGTGGTGGTATTATGCGACTACACATCGCCACACGGGCGCACCAAGCGCGACAGACTGGTAGAGCCTTTCCTGTTGATGAACGACAACAACGAGGTAAGGTGCTATGAGCCTGCATCCAAAATGAACAAGACGTTCAAGATAGCACGCATCAATGATGTGAAGATTCTCACTGAACAATGGAAAAATGAAGACAAACACCGTCAAATGTATACAGACGTGTTTATGTTCAGCGGTGAAGAGCAGATGCCAGTTAAACTGAGACTCGGCACATTGGCCTGCCAAATGATGAAAGAAGAATATCCTCGCACAGCCAAATGGATGACCCGCGACGAACAAAACCACTGGCTCATAGAAATGAACGTTTGCAGCTATGCTGGTATCGGAAGGTTCGTCTTAGGACTATACGATGACATTGAAATTCTTGGAGACGAAGCTTTCATCCAATATATTTCCAAAAAAATAGAAGAGATGTACAACCGTACGAGAACAGCAGACATTTCCCAAACATGACACTATATTAACGACAAGCTTAGAATGTCTTTCTTCGTATTAGACAAAAACAAAATAAGCACAAACAAAAATGAAAAAAACATATTTAGTTCTATTATTGACACTTGTCGCTTTGACAATCAACGCTATTCCTGCCAAACGAAATATATGGAAAACAGTGACATTGGCAAATGGAAGCAAGGTGAGCGTTCAGCTGCGTGGTGACGAGTACCTCCATTACTGGCAAGACGCCCAAGGCATGGTGTACGAAGAGAATGAGGATACCGGCTTTTTCCAACCCTTTGATTTTTCACAGAGTGCCAATGCCGCCAAAAAGCGCCGTCAGAATGTTCGTCGAATACAACAAAGTAGACGATCTTCCCTGAAACGCTCTCAGAATGTGATAACAGGAAAGAAGAAAGGCCTCATCATCTTGACACAATTCAGCAACAAGGAATTCAAGTCTATACATGACAAGACCTTCTTTGAGAATGTTGCCAACACACGGGGATTTACCAACTCGATGGGTTTTAAAGGCAGTGTAAAAGATTATTTCATCGACCAAAGCGAAGGCCAATTTGAATTGGATTTTGATGTGGTAGGCCCAATCACACTGGAACATGGCTACGAATATTACGGCAGAAATGTCAATAAAGATGATATACGCCCAGGAGAAATGATTCGTGAGGCTTGCATTGCTGTAAAAGACAGTGTAGATTTCAAAAACTATGACTGGTATGGCGATGGCGAGGTGGACCAAGTGTTCGTGCTCTATGCCGGAAAAGGTGAGTCGGACGGAGGAGAGTCAAACACCATATGGCCCCACATGTGGAATCTACTGGAAACCACGGGGAAAACACTTGAGCTTGATGATGTCACCATCAACATCTATGCTTGCAGTTCCGAATTAAGCAGCAACGGTAATAGCAGTGGAATAGGAGCATTCTGCCACGAGTTCTCCCACTGCATGGGCTTCCCCGACCTTTACGACACTAGTGATGATGGATACAATTTCGGTATGCAAGACTGGAGCCTGATGGATTACGGCTGCTACAATGGCAACTCGTTTATCCCGAGCGGCTATACCAGTTACGAACGGATGTTCTGCGGTTGGAAAATACCCATCGAGCTCGACAATGACGTTTCCATTACCAACATGAGAGCTATTTCAGACGGCGGGAACAGCTATATTATTTACAACAAGAAAAACAACGATGAATATTATTTGCTGGAAAACCGCCAACTCGTTGGATGGGATGAGGCATTGCCCGGCCATGGACTTTTGATTCTTCATGTTGACTATGACGAAGAGGTGTGGTACAACAACGAGGTGAACAACACCGCGTCGCGCCAGCGTTGCACCATTTTCCATGCAGACAACAAAGCAGGAGTCAGTAATTCTGACTTGAAAGGTGACCCATATCCATATCTTAACAACGACAGCCTGACCAGACAATCAAAACCAGCTGCCACCCTATACAGAACCAATATCGATGGCACCAAATACATGGATATGGGCATTCGTCATATATCTGAAAGCGACGACGGACTCATTTCGTTCGATGTAACCAAGGAAACACCCAAAGAACCAGGCGAGATTATTGAAGGTGACACCTTGTTTTATGAATCTTTCGACAAATGCAATGGCAGTGGTGGAAACGATGATTTATGGAGTGGTATCATTGCCTCTATCGAAACAAGCAACGATTCATTTGACCAAAACGGGTGGGTGCCTTACAAATCCTTCTGCGCCAACAAATGTATCAAGGTGGGTACGAGCAGGGTGGAAGGCTACATAAAAACGCCAACAATCACCCTCAATGGTGTTTGCAGACTGCATTTCCGAGCCGCCCCTTGGAATAAGGATATGAGCAGTATAAATGTGGAACTTACAGGAAAAGACAACATAAACCTGATGGAAAAAGAATTCGATTATATGGAGAACAACCAATGGAATGACTTTACGGTCGACATTAACGGCAGTGGTTCTTTCTATTTGAAATTCTGGTCGAAAGGAAACCGATTCTTCCTCGATGAAGTCGTTATCAGGAAATTAGGTCAATCAGCAGGAATTCATAACCTGCGAATGACGTCATCACAGCCATCCCAAAGAAAATACTATCGTCTTGACGGTGTTTTTGTTGGCAACGACTTCAACACATTGCCATCAGGAATATACATCTGCAACGGAAAGAAAATAGTGAAATGATTATGCCAAATGATTGTCTTCGTTGCAGGTAAAACAGACCAGAACAACATTCTTTGATTGGCTTTTATCTTTAAGCACAACAAAAAACAACTCCTGAAAAGCGCTTGTCTGAAAGACTTTTCAGGAGTTGATTGTTATGATAAGCTTCTATCTTTTAGAAGTCCATGTGATCGAGCGAGTCGTTGAAGTCTTTCGGCTCGTGATCAGCCATTGGATCATGATAGTCGTTGCGATTCTGATTCTCATTAAATCCATGGCGCTCACCACGCTCCGGACGAGGACGACGCTCACCGCGCTCTGGACGGGGACGACGCTCGCCACGCTCTGGACGAGGACGGCGCTCACGCTCCACATAACCCTCTGGTTTCGGGATAAGAACACGATGAGAGAGTTTGTACTTGCCTGTCTTAGGATCGATTTCGAGCAATTTCACAGTAATCTTGTCACCTTCCTTCAAACCGGCTTCCTCTACTGTTTCCAAACGTTTCCAATCGATTTCAGAGATATGCAGCAATCCATCCTTGCCTGGCATAATCTCCACGAAGCAACCATAAGGCATGACAGAACGAATGGTACCCTCGTAAACCTCACCAACCTCAGGAACAGCCACGATAGCACGAATCTTGCGGATGGCAGCATCGATGCAATCCTTATTCGGACCGCTCACCTGAACCTTGCCTGCTCCGTCAATCTCATCGATGACAATTGTGGCTCCAGTCTCTTCCTGCATCTGCTGGATAATCTTTCCACCCGGGCCAATCACTGCACCAATGAACTCCTTAGGAATATCGAACTGCTCGATACGTGGTACATGCGGTTTCAGTTCTGGACGTGGCTCGGCAATGGTCTCAATAAGCTTACCGAGGATATGCTCGCGGCCGGCCTTTGCCTGCATCAGCGCCTTCTCAAGAATATCGAAAGAAAGACCGTCGCACTTGATATCCATCTGCGTAGCAGTCAGTCCGTCGCGAGTTCCTGTTGTCTTGAAGTCCATGTCGCCAAGATGGTCCTCGTCGCCAAGGATGTCGCTCAACACAGCATACTTGTCTTCACCAGGATTCTTAATCAATCCCATGGCAATACCGCTGACAGGTTTCTTCATGGGCACACCGGCATCCATCAATGCCAAAGTGCCAGCACATACAGTAGCCATTGATGACGAACCATTAGACTCAAGAATCTGAGACACCAGTCGAACTGTATATGGGAAGTCGGCAGGAATCTGACCTTTCAAGCCACGCCATGCAAGATGGCCATGACCAATCTCACGGCGGCCAACACCACGCTGCGCCTTAGCCTCACCCGTGCAGAACGGTGGGAAATTGTAGTGCAGCAGGAAGCGCTGGTAGCTCTTGTCGAGAACATCGTCTACAAGTTTCTCGTCGAGTTTCGTTCCAAGTGTACATGTGGAGAGACTTTGGGTTTCGCCACGTGTGAAAATAGAACTTCCGTGAGGCATGGGAAGCGGAGAGACCTCGCACCAGATGGGGCGAATCTCATCGGTCTTACGTCCGTCGAGACGGATACCCTCATCGAGGATACAGCGGCGCATGGCATCGCGCTCCACATCGTGGTAGTAGCGCTCCATCATTGCCTCGTACTCCTCGTCAGAGATTTCATTCTCAGCGTCCTCAACTGTTTCAGCATGTTTCTCTTCGAAGAACTTCTCCTTGAAGTCGGCAAGTATTTTCTCAAAGGCCTCGGCACGTGCCTGCTTCTCCAGAGCCTGCTTGGTAATGTCGTAGGCTGGCTGGTACAGTTCCTTGTTCATACGCTCACGCAGTGCTTCGTCGTTCACCTCGTGGTCGTATTCGCGCTTCACGTCTTTACCCAACTCTTTGCTCAGTTCTGCCTGAAGTTCGCACATAGGCTTGATAGCCACCATGGCAGCCTTGAGAGCGCCAAGGAGATCCTGCTCGGACACCTCGTCCATCTCGCCTTCCACCATCATGATATTCTCTGCAGAGGCACCCACCATGATATCCATGTCGGCACTTTTCATCTGCTCGAAAGTAGGATCAATCACATATTCTCCGTTAATACGGGCAACGCGCACCTCACTGATGGGGCACTCGAAAGGAATATCTGAGCAAGCCAAAGCGGCTGAAGCAGCAAATCCGGCCAATGCATCGGGCTGGTCAACACCATCGGCGCTGAGCAGCATCACGTTAACGAACACTTCTGCGTGGTAGTTGGAAGGAAAGAGGGGACGTAGCACACGGTCTACGAGTCGTGAGGTGAGTATCTCACCATCGCTAGCTTTGCCTTCACGCTTTGTAAATCCACCGGGGAAACGACCGGCTGCGGAATACTGTTCTCTGTAGTCAACTTGCAAAGGCATAAAATCTGTTCCGGGAACTGCATCCTTTGCGGCACAAACAGTGGCCAGCAACACTGTGTTGTTCATACGCAGAACAACGCTACCGTCGGTCTGTTTTGCCACTTTCCCGGTTTCAATGGTGATGGTTCTTCCATCAGCCAATTGAAGGGTTTTTGTAATTACGTTCATCT
>CACZPU010000071.1 GCA_902783165.1 uncultured Prevotellaceae bacterium | reverse complement strand
TGGAGAATATCTGTCGCATACCCTCCGACAAAGTGTTATATACGTGAACCGCTGAAGGTACTATGGAGCACATAAACACGAGGCAGTGTCTTCCTATTGAAGAGATTCCAAGAACTGTAGTTGTCAATCATGTTCCTCATGAAAGAATCTTCGAGAGTCCAGTGTTCTCTGTTATTAAAACCCAAACACCAAAGTGGGTTTCAGTGTGGGTTCCAGTTTGGGTTCCAGTGTAGGATAAATTCTAGTAAAATGCTATTTGACAAGAAGATACGTGTCAGTGCGGGTTCTTTTGATTTTCTATGCTTAGAGGGAAAGCGATGCAGCCGCCCCACGCGTCGAAGAAACGGCCATACAAGCCTGCACTATCGGCATAGATGAACACTCCTACTGAAGAAACATCATTGTGCTTTCTTTTATAAATCAGACTCCGAAAAGAAAGTCTTGAAAGTCAATTTTACACAAGAAAAGAAAAGTCCCGAATACGAAACGTATCCGGGACTCAATCTAATGTGCTTTACAGCGCAAAGTAATATTGATACAATCAATAATGATTATTCCTCAACAAGAGCTTCTTCTGTTTCCTCAACAGGAGCTTCCTCAACGGGAGCAGCTTCTGCTTCTTTCACAGGAGCATTCTCAGCAACCACTTTCACTGGAACCTTCACTTCAACTTCCTTGTGGAAATGAACAGTAGCCTCGAATTCTCCAACAGTTTTAGCATCATGCATGGTGATAATTTTGCGGTCAATCTCAATGCCCTTCTCTTTCAGAGCCTGAGCAACCTGAGCAGCACCGATACTTCCATAAAGAGCACCTGTAGCAGAAACCTTTGCAGGAATCTCAAGAACTACTCCTTCGAGAGCCTTTGCACGATCCTCTGCTGCTGCCTTCAATACTTCAAGTTTATGTGCTTGCTGACGAAGATTCTCTGCCAGCACTTTCTTTGCAGACTCAGAAGCAATTACGCCCTTACCCTGTGGGATAAGATAGTTGCGTCCATAGCCACTCTTTACATTTACTATATCATTCTTGTATCCCAAGCCGATAATATCTTCTTTCAGTATAATTTCCATTATGCAATCCTCCTTTAAATTATTTCATCATGTCAGTTACATAAGGAAGCAGTGCAATCTGGCGTGCACGCTTAACAGCCTGAGCCACACGACGCTGATATTTGAGAGAAGTGCCAGTGATGCGACGAGGAAGAATCTTTCCCTGCTCGTTAAGGAACTTCTTGAGGAACTCAGGATCCTTATAGTCGATATACTTAATGCCACTCTTCTTGAAACGACAATACTTCTTCTTCTTGGTATCGATAGAAGGAGCTGTCAAATAACGGATTTCTGTTTGCTCTGCCATGGTTTAAGCCTCCTCTTTCTTTGCTTGTTTGTTACGACGCTTCTCTGCATATAAAGCAGCGTACTTGTCAAGTTTAACAGTCATGAAACGGATAATCCTCTCATCGCGGCGATATCCTGTCTCAAGAGTTTTAATTACAGATGGCTCAGCCTTGAACTCCAACAGGCAATAGAAACCTGTAGATTTCTTGTCAATAGCATAGGCCATCTTCTTCAGTCCCCAGGTCTCTTCGTTCAAGATTTCTGCACCATTTTCGGTGAGAAGTCCTTTGAATTTAGCGACCGTTTCCTTCATCTGTTCATCAGACAAAACGGGAGTCAAAATGAAAACGGTTTCGTATTGATTCATACTTTTAATTAATAAATAAAAAAATAATTGTTTTAAAACGGCTGCAAAGTTACTACTTTTCTGTGAATTTGTATGCCTGTAGCTTTATCTTTATTTGCACTTTAACTGTTTTTAATAAAAACAACGACAGTTTTGAGTGATTATCCTTGTTTTCTGTTATATATACAAGAAAAAATATTGTAAAACAACATTAAACTGAATGATATGAAACCACCTATCAAGCAGTTCAATCATTCAGTTTAATGTCATAAAGGCTTTACCTATTACCCTTATTCAATAGTTCTATGACTATTCTGCCTCTGGGGTGATAAGTTTGTATCCCTTACCATGGATATTGATGATTTCAATTTGCGGATCCTCTTTCAGATGTTTACGCAACTTGGTGATATAAACATCCATTGAACGGGCATTGAAATAGTTGTCATCAATCCAAATCGTCTTTAATGCAAAGTCGCGCTGCAGAATCTCATTGGCATGGCTGCAGAGAAGAGCCAACAGTTCGTTCTCTTTTGTGGTAAGCTTGGTCTGCTTTTCGCCGATGGTGAGCAGCTGCTTCTGGGTATCAAAGATGAAATTACCAATGTGGTAGATGTTGCTCTCCTTGTTCTTCTTACCACGAACCCTACGCAGAATTGCTTCAATACGGAACACAAGCTCTTCCATTGAGAAGGGTTTGGTAATATAGTCATCAGCACCAATTCTGAATCCTTCTAAAATATCCTCCTTCAGAGTTTTGGCTGTAAGGAAAATGATAGGCATTTCTGCATTAGCCTGACGGATGTCTTGTGCAAGAGTGAAACCGTCTTTTTTAGGCATCATAACATCAAGAACACAAATGTCGAACTTAGTTTTCAGGAAAGCCTTGTATCCGGCTTCACCATCAGTACACAACTCGGCATCATAGTCTTTTGCCTGCAAATATTCGCGAAGCAACATTCCGAGATTCTCATCATCTTCGCAAAGCAAAATTTTCAGTTTGTCTTCCATATTCTATAAAATTTTAAATTATTAATTAATGTTCTTTTTTTATGTAATATAACTCAATATCATAGATTAATAACAGGCAACGAAATGGTAAATGTGGTACCCTTCCCATATTCACTTTCCACCTTTATTGTTCCATCGTGAGATTCAACAATGTTCTTCACATATGCAAGGCCAAGCCCGAAACCTTTGGCATCGTGACGGTTTCCGGTGTGAACACGATAGAATTTATCGAAAATCTTTTTCAGGTTTTCTTTCTTGATACCCAATCCAGTGTCGCTGATGGATAAATGCAGACGCTCATTGTCATTCCATGTTTTTAGATATATATCTATCGGCTGGTCGGGCTTTCTGTATTTCACTGCATTATCCAAAAGATTGTTTATAACATTTTGGAAATGAACCTCGTCCACAAAGATGGTAGAATCCACAGCTCCTATATCTGTATAGATTTTTCCACCAGTATGCTCTACACGTAATGTGAAGGAATGAGCGATAGCTTCAACCATTTCATTCAGGTCGGCTTCTTTTTTCTTGAACACCATATTCTTCCTGTCAAACATAGACATCTGGAGTACCTTTTCAACCAGGAATCGGAGGCGTTTCGACTCATCATTGATTACTCCGCCAAGATGTTTCATCATTGACTCACTCTTATTGACGCTTTCATCATTGAGCATTTGCGCTGCAAGTGAGATGCTGGCTATAGGAGTTTTAAGTTCATGAGTCATGTTGTTAATGAAATCGTTCTTTATTTCAGTAAGTTTCTTCTGTCTGAAAACCAACACCAAAGTAATGACGAAGGTGATAAGAAGTACAAAAGTAAAGACGATAGATGGTATCATAAACCTGACACTTGAGAAAATGTAGCTGTTCATGTCAGGGAAATGTATTTTCACAACACCCATCTTGTTCCGTGGGTCGTTGCGGAACAGCAACTGGCTGTAGGAGTATTGCTCACCATCGGTTGAATAGTCTGGGCAACGATAGACCTCTTGCCCGTCTTGTGTGCTGACTGTGAAATGATATGGAATTTTTATTCCATTGTTCATCAACTCTCCTTTTAAGTCGAGGTCGAGCATCTTGAAGTTAATGCGCTCTTTCAGGGGCTTGTCCGATGCGGTATAAAGGATGCTATAGATAACCCTGTCCAACAGTGCTTTCTGATAGATGTAGCGATTCTTTATAATCTCCTGCATCGACTTAGTCGTTTCAGAAATAGAATTCTTGTCATTACGCATAATCAGAGCCTTGGCCATGGAGGCAGGCCTGGTTGTGATAGTCTTCAATTCAAAAGAAGAATAAATAGTCCCGTCTCTACCAGAGACAGAATACTGGTGGGATTGTTGAAGTGTGCCATCAGCGACACCGCTTCTTGTACCAATCGAATCAACACTGAAGGCGCGACGTTCTGTTTCATTGACGTCTTTCTCTAAATATCTTAGCGTTTCATTAAGTTCAAGGTTTCGTGAGGCCTGATACAACGCCTTATTGACTGATTCGTCAAAATGGTCCTTTTTCATCCGAACCATTTCTTCAATGTAATTCAGCTGAAGGTATAGAAGAGCGAGGAAACTGAAGCCCATTATAATTGCTATTGCCCAGATCGTTTTTTTCTTCATGTTGCAAAGATACTACAATATGAATAAATGTCACACAATTAAGTTAATTAATTTCGTTAAATTTACCATATTTAGCATAAAGCAAATATTATAATTAACAATTGTAAACCATATAAAAGATTTAGTAATGGGCCAAAAAAATAAAAAAAAGCGGAGACAACGCTCCGCTTTTTTGTAAGAAAAAAATCTTTTTTTTAATCTTCTTCTTTTGCTTCAGCCTCGTGCTCTTTGATGAGCTGATTCTGAATATCAGTAGGAACAAGTTCATAAGAAGAGAACTTTGTTACAAAGGATGCACGGCCTCCAGTTAATGAACTAAGGGCAATGGAATAATTGGCAAGTTCCTTAAGAGGAATCTTAGCAACCAACTTCTGATATCCAGCCTCGCTATCCATACCCATAATCATAGCACGACGCCCTTGGAGGTCACCCATCACATCACCCATGTAATCTGAGGGAACCAATACCTCGAGATCGTAAATTGGCTCAAGAATCTTTGGACCAGCCTCACGGAATGCCATGCTAAATGCGTTACGTGCAGCAAGCATGAATGAAAGTTCGTTTGAATCTACTGGGTGCATCTTACCATCATATACAACAACACGAACATCACGAGCATAAGAGCCTGTTAATGGTCCCTGCTCCATTCTTTCCTGAATACCCTTAAGAATAGCCGGCATGAATCGTGTATCGATAGCACCACCCACAACAGAGTTAAGGAATACAAGCTTTCCACCCCATTCAAGGTCAATTTCCTGCTTGCTCTTGATGTTCATACGATACTCCTGACCACCGAACTTGTATACAACAGGATCGGGCATTCCATCGGTGTATGGCTCAACAATGAGGTGAACTTCACCAAACTGTCCTGCACCACCCGACTGTTTCTTGTGACGATAATCAGCACGTGCAGCCTTTGTGATTGTCTCGCGATATGGGATCTTAGGCTCAGAGAATTCAATTTGAATCTTCTCATTGTTCTCCATACGCCATTTCAAAGTACGCAGGTGGAACTCACCTTGTCCATGAACAATGATTTGCTTTAATTCCTTAGACTGCTCAACGACCCATGTTGGATCTTCCTGACGCATCTTTGTGAGAGCGCCCATCATCTTCTCTGTTTCACTCTCATTGACAGCCTTGACAGCACGGCTATACTTTGAATTGGGATAATTGATGAAATCAAACTTGTAATCACAATCTTTGTCGTTAAGAGTGTTACCAGTCTTCACATCCTTCAATTTAACTGAGCAACCAATATCACCAGCATTCAATTTGTCTACCGGCTGACGGTTTGCGCCTGCACAAACATACAATGAAGCCATACGCTCTTTAGAACCACGGTCGGCATTGGTCAAGTCGTCGCCAACATTAACGCAACCACTCATCACCTTGAAGTAAGACACTTCACCGATATGGGGTTCAACACCTGTTTTGAAGAAGAACAAAGATGTAGGTTTGCTGCTGTCTGGGGCAATTTCTTCGCCGGCAGCATTCTTAACTTTAGGCATGTCGCTTACGAAAGGAACGACATTTCCAAGGAATTCCATCAAGCGACGAACGCCCATGCTACGGCCCCCACAAACACAGAATACCGGGAAAATGGAACGTGTGACAAGACCTTTGCGGATACCCTCACGCATTTCATCCTCTGTCAAGGTCTCCTCCATGAAGAACTTCTCCATGAGTGTTTCATCATTTTCTGCAGCAGCTTCAACGAGAGCGGCGTGAAGTTCCTGAGCCTTATCCATTTCTTCGGCAGGAATATCTTCGATAATTGGAGCACCACCTTCTGGTTTCCAACTATATTTCTTCATCAGAAGAACATCAATCAATGAATTGAAACCGGGGCCTGTTGCAATAGGATACTGAACTGGCACGCATTTAGCACCATAAATCTCCTTCATCTGCGAAAGAACTACATCAAAGTCGCAGTGCTCACGGTCAAGTTGGTTGATTGTAAAAATTACTGGCTTCTTCATCTTTTCCGTATAACGGAAAATGTTCTGAGTTCCTACTTCTGGGCCATACTGACCATTAATCAGAATCATTGCCAGGTCTGTAATATTGAGCGCTGTGATGGCACCGCCAACGAAATCATCAGAACCCGGACAGTCAATGATGTTCAGTTTCTTGTTGTTCCACTCAACATTGAATACAGTTGAGAAAACACTGTAGCCATATTCCTGTTCAACTGGGAAATAATCGCTTACGGTGTTTTTGGCTTCAACAGATCCGCGACGTTTAATCACACCACTTTCGAAAAGCATACTCTCGGCAAGTGTAGTCTTGCCGCTACCCGCACTGCCAAGCATGGCAATGTTTTTAATCTCATTTGTTTGATATACCTTCATATATTTAGGCTTTAGTTAATAAATCCGTAATAAAGCGCGTAAAATTACTCATTTTCATCAATATTACAAAAGAAATCTCTAAAAACGTGTGTTTTTTTTAAACTTATTAGTAAATTTGTCACTGAAAAGAATTATGGCAGGACTTTATATTCATATTCCTTTCTGCAAAACCAGATGCATTTATTGCGGATTCTACTCTACAACCATGGAGCAGAAGAAAGACCGTTATATTGAAGCAGTTTGCCAAGAAATGACAATGAGGCCTTCTCTTGATATTATCAAGACAATTTATATAGGTGGAGGCACACCTTCGCAACTGAACGGAAAACAATTGCATAAGTTGTTTAAACATATCTATAATATATACAATGTTGACAACGATGCTGAAGTTACCATTGAATGCAATCCCGATGACATAAGCCCCGAGTTTGTAGAAATATTAAAAAGCCTTCCTGTCAACAGAGTAAGTATTGGTATTCAGACTTTTTCTGACAAGCACTTGCAATTTATCCGTCGACGCCACTCTTCTACCCAAGCTATCAATGCTGTAGAATTAGTCAGAAATGCAGGAATTAATAATATCAGCATCGACTTAATGTTCGGTTTTCCCAATGAAACAATGGAAGAATGGCAAACAGATTTATCGCAAGCCATCAAGTTGAATTGCAAACATATTTCCGCCTATTCACTTATGTACGAAGAGGGAACACCATTGTATTTGATGGCAAACATGGATGATGCGGACAAGGTAAAGCCGTTGGATGATGAAACGGTGGCGGAAATGTACAAAACAATGGTCAATTGCTTTACTACGGCTGGATATGAACATTATGAAATAAGTAATTTCGCGAAACCAACATACAGGTCTCGACACAACAGTTCATATTGGCAACGCGTAGAATACATAGGAATAGGTGCAGCAGCTCATTCATATGATTTACGTTCTAGATGGTGGAACAGAGCCAACCTTGACCAATATATCGAGCAAGTGGAATCAGGGCAACTGCCTGTTGAAGAAAGCGAAGATCTCAATATTAGCATGCAGTATAATGACATGGTGACAACAGCCTTACGAACATGTGAAGGCATTAGCATGTCATTGGTAAGACAATTATTTGGTGATTATTTTCTACAATATTTACGGCGCAACTCACAAAAAAATATCGCCCGTGATCTGCTTGAGATAACGGGCGACTATATCCATCTAACAAAAGAAGCTGTTATTATCAGCGACTCTGTTATCAGTGACTTAATCTACTTGTGATATCACTCTTCTTCACCAATGAAGTTCTTAAAGCGATTCCAAATATTCACAGATTTATAGTCCTCAAGTGCTTCTTTAGGAACATACACTTTGGCTGTGCTCATTGTTGATGCATCGAAGGCCTCGGCTAGAGATGCTACACGTGTCATCTTACAACGGATGGTTTGAAGATTTGTGCAACCATAGAAAGACATGTCACTGATGCTCCAAATAGAGCGTGGGAAAGTGATGCTCTTGAGCGATGTGTTGCCGCGGAAGGCACTAGGATATATTTCGATTACGCCACGTGGAACCTCATAACTCTCCAATTTTTTGGCTTGTGGGCAACGAATTAAGCGTTCTTTTTCAGCATTAAAAAGGATTCCGTCAACTGAGACGAAGAAAGGACTGTTAACTACTTTTATTTCAGCCAGATTGGGACATGAAGAAAAGGCGTCATTGGAAACTGATTTCACACTGTTAGGGATGGTTACGCTACGTAGAGCATTACATCCATAGAAGAACAATGTTGACAAACGATCGTCCTCTGTATAAGCGCTTCTATCTGCTCCAAGAGGATAATAGCTATCACCTCCTTTTACAATTTTAGCTTCTGACATATCAAGTTCTGCCAATGCAGACTTGCCCATCTCGCGGAGAACTTTCACATCATTGCCATTCAATGTTCCTGTCACCTTGAGACTATTGATAGACGCACGCTCGGACGCATTAATCAAAGTTGACAAAGTGCCAGCCTCACTTACATTTACTGTTTTTTGCTGTGCATATATACACATAGGCAGTAGCACACTGATAATTGAAATAAGAACCTTTTTCATCTTTGAATTAATTTAAAGACAATTACAGAATACAAGTACTTGGACTTGTTATTTGTTACTAAATATGTAATGCAAAGATAGTACAAATTCGTAACTCTGCAAAATAAAATCACATAAAAGTACTAATTTATCACGTATTGGTGACAATAATTGACAACGAATCAACCAAATACCCCTAAAACTTTATATAATAATAAATAACCACGCAGATAGTAAACATATACACTATCTGCGTGGTTGATTCTTAAAGAGACACGTTGTAACTAATTGTTCACAGATCCTCCAACAATATCGAGCAACTCACTGGTAATGGCTTGCTGACGACTCTTGTTATATTGCAAATTGAGTTCGCGTAATAGTTCATCAGCATTGTCTGTTGCAGTTTGCATCGCCACCATACGAGCAGCATGCTCTGAAGCATTACTGTCGAGTAAAGCTGTATAGAGCATTAGATGCGCTAGTTTGGGAATCAAAAGCGAAAGCACCGTATCCATGTCCGGTTCGACAATAAAGTTGTCGTTCAGTGGTTTCACATCATCCTTTTCGCTTCTCGACTCTTGTCTCTCACCGCGGTTTTTCAGGTATTCCTGACTCTCCTTGGTGGCAACGACACTCGTGAGATCACGCTCATGATCTGCTTGCAGTTCCTCTTCAATATCAATTGGGAGGAAGTTCTTACGAGTAAGGACTTGTGAACCAGCACTTTTAAAGTGATGGTAAATCAGTTCAACCTTGTCAATCTCACCTTTAGCAAACTTCTCACCTAATTCCATAGCCATGTCTATGCACGGTTGAACACTGGGTTTGTCTGCAAGAGCCGAGAACTCACCCTGAACGTTCAGTCCCATCTTCTGGGCCTTCTCGTATACCTTTCTTCCTACTGGATAGACTTCGATATTCTCACGTCCTATTACGCGTGAATACTCATCAACTGCATGAGTCATCAACTTGATGATATTGGCATTGAAACCACCACAGAGGGAAGAATTAGAGGAAAAGACCACAATGGCTACCCTTTTAACGGGACGTACCTGGTCATAGATTGTCTGAGAATCAGCTTCTGCAGCCAAGAACGACTTGAGGATATGCTCGAGCAATGACTCGTAAGGTAACATATTTTGAATAGCTACCTGTGCATGGTGAAGCTTACTGGAAGCTACCATCTTCATAGCCGATGTTATCTTACGTGTCGAATTAACAGAAGCAATACGACCCTTGATTTCTTTCAGGCTGGGCATAGGCTATCAGGATTTATAGGTTCCTGCAATATCGGCCATCGTGGCTTCAATCTTCTTTGTCACTTCGTCGTCAATCTTTCCCGCTGCAAGAGTTTCTATGACCTCTGGAGCAGAGGAGCGGAGTTTGTCAAGAAATGCAGTCTGACACTCACGCACCTTAGGAATAGGTACTTCGCGCATCAGTCCGTGCACACCACAATAGAGAATTGCAACTTGCTCACCAACAGGCATAGGACTATACTGTGGTTGGATGAGCAACTGGTTGTTCTTACGTCCTCTGTCGAGTGTCATGGCGGTCACAGCATCCATATCGCTAGAGAATTTCGAGAACGACTCGAGTTCGCGATATTGAGCCTGGTCAATTTTCAGTGTACCAGCAACTTTCTTCATTGACTTGATTTGAGCAGAGCCACCTACACGCGAAACTGAAATACCAACATTGATAGCCGGGCGGAATCCTTGGTTGAAAAGGTCGGATTCAAGAAAGATCTGACCGTCTGTAATAGAAATTACATTCGTCGGGATGTATGCAGACACATCACCTGCCTGTGTCTCAATAATAGGTAGTGCTGTTAATGAACCACCACCTTTCACATGTCCCTTCATGCACGCTGGAAGGTCGTTCATCTGCTCGGCCACCTCCTGCTGTTCATTCATTTTAGCGGCTCGTTCGAGAAGACGGCTGTGGAGATAGAAGACATCTCCAGGATAAGCCTCGCGTCCTGAAGGACGACGTAGAATCAATGACACCTCACGGTAGGCCACAGCCTGCTTTGACAAGTCGTCGTAAACCACAAGAGCAGGAAGGCCACGATCGCGGAAATATTCACCGATAGCAGCACCTGCAAAAGGTGCATAATACTGCATTGCGGCAGGATCAGCTGCGGTTGCAGCAACAACAATTGTGTAGGGCATTGCACCATGCTCTTGCAATGTGGATACAAGCGTTGCCACTGTACTTGCTTTCTGGCCAATGGCTACATAAATACAATAGACAGGTTTTCCTGCCTCATAGAAGCTCTTCTGATTGATGATAGTATCGACAGCAATGGCAGTCTTACCCGTCTGACGGTCACCAATAATCAGCTCGCGCTGTCCACGTCCTATAGGAATCATTGAGTCAATGGCTTTTAGTCCAGTCTGCAAAGGTTCCTTCACGGGTTGACGATAGATCACGCCGGGAGCTTTACGGTCGAGTGGCATCTCAAAAGCATCACTGAGGTCAATGTCGCCTTTGCCGTCTATTGCCTGTCCTAGTGGGTTGATGACACGCCCAAGCATGTTGTCGTTGACACGAATAGACGCGATGCGTTTTGTACGCTTCACAACCATGCCTTCCTTGATGCCTGATGTAGAACCCAAAAGCACACAACCAACGTTGTCTTCTTCAAGGTTCATCACGATAGCCATCGTCCCATTCTCAAACTCCAACAACTCGTTAGCCTCGGCATTACGTAATCCATAAATACGGGCTACACCGTCGCTGACAGTCAACACGGTACCCACCTCGTCGAATTTCTCGGCATTGGATATACCTTTCAACTGGTCAAGCAAGACTTGGGATACTTCGCTTGGTTTAATCTTATCTGACATTTTATTAAATTTTCGTTATTACGTTATGACGTTAGACGTTATCACGCTTATTTTCTTAATTGTGTGAGAATGAGATTAAGTTTCGACTTTACACTCGCATCCATACGATACGTGTCGTATTCAAGGATGAAACCACCGATAATGTCGGGATCAACCTCTGTCTCAAATTCCACAATTCCATTAGTCTTACTCTCCACCATCTGGCGCATTTTTTGTGTGGTTTCTGCCGACACTTGCGCTGCGGTGGTGAGTTTACCACGGATAATGTTCTTCTGCTTACGGTAAAGTGTGATATACGAGTTAGCGATGAACTGCATCACGCTCTCACGATCTTCCTTCAGTACCAAATTAATAAAGGTACGGGTGAGCTGACTTGGATTTTCTCCTGTTGCAACCACTAACAAATCGGCTTTCTTTTCCTTAGAGAGCATGGGATTGTCTATCGTCTGGCGCAATGCGGGTACATCGACATAACTATTGGACAGTTGTTGCATTTCATGATACACCTGATCCTCTAATTTCATGTCAACGGCACTCTTTAAAAGAGCCCTCGCATATCTGACCGATATGACTCCAATATCCATATTTCAACAATTTACAGTTAATTAGCAGAGACTTCATCCAGCATACGGTCAATCAAATCCATCTGCGACTTATCGTCTTTCAGGTTCGCTCTAAGAACCTTTTCGGCGATTTCGACACTCAGAGTAGCAACTTGCTGGCGGATATCAGCAATGGCAGCCTTCTTTTCCTGTTCGATGGCAATTCTCGCATCTTCCAAGAGGCGGGCTCCTTCTGTCCTAGCCTTCTCTTGTGCTTTCTCTACGATAGTATCGCGCGTCTCAGCAGCCTCTTTCAATATCTGAGCCTGCTTCTCGCGAGCCTCCTGCAAAATGGATTCACCTTCTCTCTCTATATTGGAAAGACGTTCTTGGGCTTCATGAGCCTTTCTAAGACTTTCATCAATATAGTTTTTTCTGTCTTCCACCATCTTAGTGATGACAGGAAAACCGAATTTCCCGAGAAGGAATAAGACCACCAAGAACGCCACGAGCATCCAGAAGAATAATCCGAAGTCGGGTGTCAAGATGGCAGGTAAGTTCAATGACTCCATTTGCAAAGATGATTAATATGATTACAAGAATACGCAAAGTGCACAAACAACGACAGCAAAAAGAGCTACACCCTCAACGAAAGCAGCTGTCAAAATCATGTTCGTACGAATTGTTCCGGCAGCCTCTGGCTGACGGGCAATAGCATCCATTGCATTACCACCAATACGACCGATACCCAAACCGGCACCAATAGCTGCAATACCTGCGCCGAGACCGGCACCAAACTTACCAAGACCAGCAGCTGCTGCTGCTTGTAAAACCAATGTTGATAACATAATCTTAAAATTTAAATTGTTAATATTAATTATTAGTTCTTATATGCTTAATTAATTAGGCATGATGGCCTTCATGTTCTGGGTGTGCTAGTCCAATGAATACTGCACTAAGCATGGTAAACACGTAAGCTTGAATGAAAGCAACCAGGAACTCGAGGCAGTTCATAAAGAGCATCATCACAAAACTGAGAAGTGTCAGTCCCGAACCAAGGAAGGCGTTCAATGACCAACCGATGAAAATAATGGCAGTAAAAGACAAGATAATAGCATGTCCAGCCATCATGTTGGCAAAGAGACGAACCATTAAGGCAAAAGGTTTCGTGAGAATTCCGAAAACTTCAATAAGTGGCATGATAGCCACGGGATAAGCCTTCAGAAAAGCTGGCACATCTGGCCAGAATATTTCTTTCCAATATTCCTTGTTTCCAAAAAGGTTGATAGCCAACATTGTGCAAAGAGCGAGGAAACACGTCACATTGATATTTCCAGTGACATTTGCCCCACCTGGAAATACCGGCAACAATCCCAGAAGATTGGTTATCAGAATGAAAAAGAATACCGTCAACAGATAGGGTGCATAGGGACGATAGTGTTTCTCACCTATAGAATCCTTGATTAAATCATCGTGAATGGACATCACGAGCATCTCCATCATACCAACAAAACCCTTGGGCACATCTTTAGTTGCATCATGTTTTTTATACCAACGAGCACAACTAAAGAAAACAATAAGCATGATGATGACTACAATCCAAATCTGTAGGACGCTTTTTGTGATACTGATATCCCATGGACGTACACTTGTACCATCAGCCAATCGTTCATAAATCTTACCATTCTTCTGCTCATTAAAGTAAAAGCCCAAATAGTCATGCCCTTCTTCCGCAGCTTCTTCAATTCTAGAACTACTGAACAGATGCCATTTCCCAGTCTCCTCACTCCTTACAATAACAGGAAGAGGGAAACCAATGTGCTTGCCACCAATGGTAGTGATGTGCCATTCATAGGCATCGGCCATATGTCCTAGCACAATCTCCTTCACATCAACTCCACCTTCCCCATGAGCAGCAGCCGCAGGAATTGAGGCAGTCAAAATGAATGTTAGGCACAAAAGCAAATATCTCATTATCTATAGTTTAAATATTATTTTTTTAACTTTTTCTCAAACTTTATAAAATACCAAGTATCAAAAATGAGAATTATTAAATAATAAATCAGAAAAGTGATTACAAAGAACAAAATAGCAGAACGTTCCCTTACAATAAAGCAATAAACCAAGACTGTTACCAAACCTGCAAAAATGCGAATGCCCGATGCTGCCATATAGAATACTGGTAAGCTGTTTGGTGAAGAGACGCACACTCTTTTCCACACGATGCCATAGGTTGTACATGCCAACAACTGGAACAGGGCTGTAACACAGACTGGAACTGCCATCAGATTGTTATCACCCCAAATATTCATATAGAGTAGGAAAAGCAAGGTAATTCCAGCAATCAAGCAAATGCTCTGTTTCAGGTATATGTTCGCTACGTTCTTAGTCATTCCGATGAAGCTCTACACAAAGGCTAACGTTGTTCTTTTGCACTTCAACAAATCCGCCAGAAATCTCAACAACATGCTTTCCATCAGTTGTTGTATAGACCACATCTCCAACTCCTAGAGCTGATATAATAGGCGCATGATTGGTTAGTATTTCAAACTGACCCATGGTTCCTGGAACTAGAACGCTTTCCACGGCTCCATCGTATTCGACCTTTTCTGGTGATACTATTTTCAGATGCAACATATAATCTTCAATTATTGATGATCAATTATCCTTGGGCAGCTTCAAGCAGCTTCTTGGCCTTCTCCTTGGCGTCCTCAATGGTTCCAACGTTAAGGAATGCTTGTTCAGGCAAGTCATCCACTTCTCCATCGAGAATAGAATTAAAGCCTTTAATAGTCTCTTCAATTGGAACCATAACGCCTGGCAGTCCAGTAAACTGGGAAGCAACCGAGAACGGCTGAGATAGGAAACGCTGCACACGACGAGCACGGTTAACCGTCAACTTGTCTTCATCAGAAAGTTCATCCATACCAAGAATGGCAATAATGTCTTGTAACTCTTTGTAGCGTTGCAGAATTTCCTTTACACGCTGGGCACAATCATAGTGAGCCTTACCCACAATCAGTGGATCGAGAATACGAGATGTAGAACCAAGTGGGTCAACTGCAGGATAGATTCCAAGCTCAGCAATTTTACGATCAAGCACCGTAGTAGCATCCAGGTGTGTAAATGTTGTAGCAGGAGCTGGGTCTGTCAAGTCGTCTGCAGGCACATATACTGCCTGTACAGATGTAATTGAACCTTTTTTAGTGGAAGTGATTCGCTCTTGCATAGTACCCATTTCTGAGGCCAACGTAGGTTGGTAACCTACAGCAGAAGGCATACGACCTAACAGGGCTGATACTTCAGAACCAGCCTGAGTGAAACGGAAGATATTGTCAATGAAGAACAAAATATCAGCCGCACCACCATCTTTGCCGCCTCCGTCACGGAAGCCTTCAGCAACAGTCAAGCCAGAAAGTGCTACAGAAGCACGTGCGCCAGGAGGTTCATTCATCTGGCCATACACCAAGGTGGCTTGGCTCTTCTTCAATTCTTCTGGATCAACGAGAGAAAGATCCCATTTTCCCTCGTCCATGGCTTTGCGGAATTTCTCACCATAGCGGATAACACCCGACTCTATCATCTCTCGAATAAGGTCGTTTCCTTCACGAGTACGCTCTCCTACTCCAGCGAACACAGAGAATCCATTGTGTCCTTTGGCAATGTTGTTGATGAGCTCCATAATGAGCACTGTCTTTCCAACACCTGCACCACCGAAGAGTCCAATCTTACCTCCCTTCATGTAAGGCTCCAAAAGGTCAATCACCTTGATACCAGTGGAAAGGATTTCTTTCTTCGTGGACAGTTCTTCAAACGAAGGAGCTTCACGGTGGATAGGATAAGCACCTTCCATGTTGAGTTGTTTCATACCGTCGATAGGCTGCCCGATAACATTCAGCATACGGCCTTTAATCTGGTCGCCTGCTGGCATCACAATTGGCGAACCCATCGGAATGGCTTCCAACCCACGCTGTAATCCGTCAGTGTTGTCCATAGCCACACAACGAACAGTATCCTCACCGATGTGCTGCTGTACTTCGATAACTAATTTTTCGCCATTGGGACGATTCACCTGTAGAGCCTCATGGATTTTTGGAAGTATTTTCTCTGCTTCCTTACCTTCAGTGTCAAAATACACATCTATAACAGGGCCAATAATCTGTGATATGCGTCCTTTAATCTGTGTCATAAGCTTTTATTGTATTAAGTTTTATTGTCGTTTTATAGTTTGAGTAGATTTTTTGCAAAGTTAGCGTTAATTTCCAAATAAACCAAATATTTAGTAGTTAAAATACCATAAGCCTATCGGTAATTTTCCCGATCAACAAACATATTGTCATATGTTTTCATTTAATTATTGCATCCTTATGCAAAATAAGTTCAATATTTTCACTCAGCGCTTTAGCTGGTTTTTTCCAAGTTCCAGCTCCAACATAAATTGTTATTCTATTTCCAGCCTTAACATTTCCTTTGCCAAGTGGAGAAGGAACAAATCCTTTTGAAGCAAGATCAACAGCATCTTGAAGATGCATAAAATGGCCACTACCATCCTTGCATACGGTCATATCATAGTGACGGATATAGGGAGTCAAAGAGGGAACATTTCGGCCGATTTCATCGATAAGTAAGCCTGCCACAACATGGGCTCCATAAACAGAATAATGAGTATTGTCTTTTCTTCCCGCAGGAATACTGGGATGTTCTCCCGGTTTAAACCACATATGAAGTTTTCGTGAACCAGCAACGCCAAGATTTTGTTCTATATCGTGTGTCAACTTGTTAGCATCGACAAATGGAACCTGAAGTTTAGATGCTACTACACGTGGGGAAATTATGTATTGGCCATGAGTGTCAACTAAAGTATCACTATTAATTTTTTCATCAAAGTCTGCATATTTTTTGTCTCTTAGAGATTCGTCATCAACAGACGAATCAGTTTGAAGATAGAAATTTCTTCTAACCACGGAATTGAAAAGAACAGGGACACCGCCCCTTTCAAGCGTTTCTCTTACAAACTTTGACAAGTTTTCGTCGAATGTAGAACCGGGATCTGTATGTCGGTCTGGCGATGGTTTTTCATCGTTATGACCAAATTGAATGAACACATAATCACCTGGTTTTATTCTATCAAGAACAACTTTCCATCGTCCTTCATTGATAAAACTTTTCGATGAGCGTCCATTAACAGCATGGTTTTCTACAATGACATCGTCGGTAAAGTATGGCTGTAAGACCATCCCCCATCCTCTTTCTTGATTGTCATTGTCAAGCGTTTTGTTCGCCATTGTCGAATCACCAATCATAAAGATTGTGATTTTGTTGTTCTTTTGAAAAGAAGAAAAGAACAACAATGTGACGAAAAGGAAAAGTATTCTCGATAATCTCATTTCACGATTTCAATTAATTCTTCTGGAGACAAACAACGTTGTTGTCCAGTAACCATGTCTTTAAGTGTAATTTTCCCTTCTTTTATTTCATTTTCACCAGCAAGTGCAACAAAGGGGATATTTTTGGCGTTTGCATAGGTCATCTGTTTTTTCATTTTGACAGAATCCGGGAATATTTCCGTATTGACACCTGCCTCTCGCGCTTTAGCAACAATTGGCAAACAGTACAAGGTTTCTTTCTCGCCAAAGTTGATAAACAAAAGTTTCGTGCCAGAGGCAGCTTCAGTCGGATAAGCATCAAGGGCATTCAAAACGTCGAATATTCGATCTATGCCAAATGAGATACCAACACCTGAGATACCAGGCATTCCAAATATTCCTGTCAGATTGTCATACCTTCCACCACCCAATATGCTACCAATTTGCACGTCTAAGGCTTTTGCCTCAAATATGGCACCAGTGTAATAATTTAGGCCACGTGCCAATGTGAGATCTAATTGAATGTCATTTTTCATTCCAACGTTTTTCAGAACATCCAAAATGAAACGTGTTTCTTCAACTCCTTTCATTCCTATTTCAGAGTCTTTTAACACTTCACTTATTACTTGAAGTTTTTCATCATTACTTCCAGATAATGAGATGATTGGCTGCAATTGGTCTATTGCACTTTGAGAAAGACCATGTGATACCAATTCTTCATTGACGGCATCGATACCTATTTTATCAAGTTTATCAATAGCTACCGTTATATCAACGATTTTATCGGCAGCACCAATGATTTCTGAAATACCTGTCAGAATCTTCCTATTGTTGATTTTAATGGCTACACGGACTCCAAAACGAGAGAATACCATATCAACAATTTGCATCAATTCTATTTCGTTGAGCAAGGAGTCTGAGCCAACGATATCTCCGTCAAACTGATAGAATTCTCGGTATCTTCCCTTTTGAGGTCTGTCTGCTCGCCAAACCGGTTGCACCTGATAACGTTTAAAAGGCAGATGCAATTCATCACGATGCATGACAACATAACGGGCAAAAGGAACGGTAAGGTCGTAGCGTAGACCCTTTTCGCATAATTTTGAAGCCAAGTGTAGTGTATTGCGCTCTTGAAGTTCTGAGTCAGAAATTTTATTAAGATAATCACCACTATTCAGAACCTTAAAAAGCAGCTTATCACCTTCTTCCCCATACTTTCCCATCAATGTATGAAGGGTTTCCATTGCTGGCGTCTCTATCTGCTGAAATCCATATAAAGCATAAACACTTCTGATAGTGTCAAAAATATAATTACGCTTAGCCATTTCCACTGGAGAAAAGTCACGTGTTCCCTTTGGAATGCTCGGTTTGTTAGCCATATTATCTAATAAATTTTTATAATACTGTTACTTATTTCTAATAATAGTCTGATCCCTATCAGGACCAATGGATATAATACTAATGGGAGTTTCAAGCTCATTTTCCAAGAAATGGATATAATCGACAAAGGCTTTAGGGAACTGATCTTCTTTAGTAAATTTGGTCATATCGGTTTTCCAACCAGGCAGTTCTTTGTATACAGGCTCAATTCCGCTTTCAATACTATATGGGAAATGGTTGATAATTTCGCCATTACATTTATAAGCAACACATGCTTTTACTGTATCAAAGCTGTCAAGAACATCGCTCTTCATCATAATCAATTGAGTGACACCGTTGATACTAATTGCATAGCGAAGAGCAACCAAATCAATCCAGCCACAACGCCTTTCGCGACCTGTAACGGCACCGTATTCATGACCTAAATCACGTATTAATTTACCGGTTTCATCGAACAATTCAGTTGGGAAAGGTCCAGCGCCTACGCGTGTGCAATAAGCCTTCATAATGCCATAAACTTCACCAATTTTGTTTGGGCCAATTCCAAGCCCAGTACAAGCACCAGCACAAATAGTATTTGAAGAAGTGACAAAAGGATAACTTCCAAAATCAACATCAAGCATGGTTCCCTGAGCACCCTCACACAATATATTCTTTCCTTGCTTTAACAATTCATTGATTTCATACTCAGAATCAATGATTTGGAATTTTTTCAAGAACTCTACGCCCTCCATCCATGTTTTCTCTACATCGGTAATATCAAAATCGGTATAACCCATTGAGTTCAGTATGGCAATATGGCGTGATTTATGTGCATTGTACTTATCGATGAAATGGTCAAAAATATCTCCAACACGCAAACCATTGCGAGAAATTTTATCTGTGTAGGTAGGACCAATACCTTTACCGGTTGTTCCAACCTTGCTCTTACCCTTGGACGCTTCATTGGCAGCATCAAGAATCCTATGAGTAGGCATGATGAGATGGGCTTTTTTTGAAATAAACAGGCGATTTCGAAGATCATGTCCAGACTTTTCCAAATCCTTAGCTTCTAACATGAATAAATCTGGAGCCAAAACGACACCATTACCTATGATATTAACCTTCCCACCTTGGAAGATGCCAGATGGAATGCTACGTAGTACATACTTCTCACCTTCGAATTCTAAAGTATGACCAGCATTTGGCCCACCTTGGAAACGAGCAACTACATCATACTTGGGTGTCAAGACATCCACTATCTTTCCTTTCCCCTCATCTCCCCATTGGAGTCCCAACAGGACATCTACTTTTCCTTTTTTCATATTATGCTATTTGTTTTTCGTTTTTTTCATTTTACGAGTAATTTTGGCCTGACATGTGCTGCATATGCCATATATATACAAAGAATATCCTTCTTTTCTGAAACGTTTCAAATGGGTTTCCTCAACAATATTGGCTACCTTAGGTAGCTTTATCTCTGTTTCTTTACCACACACAGTACAGACTTGCCGACAATGATTTCGTACTGCATACGATGGCTCATATCTAGTCTCACCATTTACTCTGTAGCTTATGACAAGATGAAGTTCCATCAGTAATTTAAGCGTATTATAAAGTGTGGCCTTACATATAGGGAAATAGTCGTTTTCTATCTTCTCATTTAAATTATTCAAAGAAAAATGACTTGAGAAGGAATATATAACATCAAGCACCGCAAAACGCTCGGGCGTCTTACGATAATGATTTTGCTCAAGATAGTTCGAGAGAACTTGCCTTACCGTTTCTCTTACGTTCTCATTCATGTATGTTCTGAATAGTGTTGCAAAAGTACATATTTTTATTCAGAAAATCAAACACATTATTTAAAAAAGTTCTAAATGATTGTTTTTACAAGTTTTCTCAACGATATTGCTATTGGATACACTTTGTTGGGCAAAGCGTTGAAGGCACGAGAAGGCAGCATGTTTTATTGCAAGAGACTGATGTTTTAAAGCTACGAGGGTATTAGCAAGGAAAGGCTCAAAATGTTGGTCTTGCATAATAAAGCCTTGTGCAAATAATCTTGAATATATATGGAAACCACAAATCTGCTTCATAGGCAAATCTGAAGCTATCCATTCGTTTGCTATTTCTGAAGCGAAACTAAGATACCCAAACAAATAAAAAGAAGAAATCTCTGCAAGTTCAATGGAGGGTATTTCACCACCCCATTGCTCCGCAATATCACGACTCATCTTTTCATGTGGCATTATCATGGTGGCAAGAATTTTACATTCGCGTATGTTCTCCTTCCATAATGCCAAAGCCAGAGGGTAGTTTTTACCATATTCCTTCGCCATTTCGGAAAGATGAGGTAAAGACACACCCCAGTTTAAATGATAATCAACACCTTTATCGCGCATAGAGCTTGAAACGACTCCATTCATCAGCAGACGAAAGTGCTGTTTGATAGTCCTTAATATACTGTTTGTGTCTTCTGTCATTATCATTTAAACACTTTATTCTACCATTTAGTTAATCTCTAAAATTGATACTTTTCTCCAAGTATCTTAGTTCAAATCAATGTAGCATAATTCCTGCTATACCTAAGCATCTGTGCACTATAGCTCTCAGAATAATCAACCAAAACGTCTTTAATTTCGCCCATTCCATCGTATTGAGGAATTAAGATTGGATTGACAAATCCATGATACGGAGCAATGTTCAGTTTTTGATATCTGTCTAGGATTTCATGATGAAGATTATCATCAATGGTGACGGCATATGATTCTACAAGGTTGCGAGCTGACTCATAATCGCCCTCACTCTTTATTCTTTGTATTTCATGAAGAAGTTGAGCAAAAAGAGCACGAAGTGCATGATAGTCGTTTATTCTGACAAATGACTTTCCGCCCTTCTCAACAATCTCAATCACGCGCTTGTGTCTTCCATTTTCCAAACACCAACGAGCAATGAGGGCGCGATTTCGCATATGTGCCTCTTCAATGTACTGACCTGGCTTAATGCGAACCAGCTGTGTCATTAATCCGTTCAGTATATATTTGTAATACAGACTTTTGAATGCTTCATCATTAGGAAGCAAACCAAGTTCAACCAATTTTCTGTCAGCTATATAATACAAGCCAAACAAATCGGCTCTCGCCTCTTCTATCGTGTTTCCATATGCTTTCAGAGCATCTGGCGACACACCAGGAATCAATTGACCGCTTCCATGACCAAGACACTCGTGTAAATCAGTATGCAAAGCATCGCAAAGAGATCCGTATTTTCTCACAAAATCCCTGGTTTCATCGTCATCAATGAACTCGTCGTAAAAACCATTGCCAAGAGATGATTGATCGTATGCTTCAGTGATATTGCTGATACTTATACTTTTAGAACCATGTTGTTCTCTAATCCAGTCTGCATTGGGAAGATTGATTCCTATTGCGGTGCTTGGATACTCTTCTCCTCCAAGCATAGCCGCGCAGATAGCTTTTGCCGTGACACCTTTCACATGTTTCTTTTTGAACCTATTTTCAACAGGACTATTGTCTTCAAACCACTGGGCATTTTCACTAATTACCCTTGTTCGCAATGTGGCTTCCTCGTCAACATATTCTACAATGCCTTCCCATGTGCCTTTCATTCCAAGAGGATCGCCATATACTTCAATAAATCCATTAATAAAATCAACCTTAGATTCGTTTTCATGAACCCACTCAATGCAATATTCATTAAAATGACGTAAATCACCTGATTTATAAAACCTTATTAATTTCTCAATATATGACTTCTGACCATCGTTTTCTACAACGGAGAGTGCTTTCTCAAGCCAATAGACTATCTTACAAATTGCTTCTCCATAAAGGCCATTTTCTTTCCAAGGAATTTCGGTAATCACGCCATTAATTTTTGCCAATGTAGTATTCAAGCCATAGGATATGGGAGCTTCGTCACCAGTGTGTTGGTCTTTTTGTTGCTGATAGAACTGCTCCACTTCCAATTGTGAAACATTATGGTAGAAATTGCATGCTGATGTGAGAACAATATCTACCCCATCTTCCTTGTTTACTCGCTTTGGCTTGAATTTGGGATCGAAAATGACAGGGAAAAGCCTATCTATCATTTTTTCAACGGTTTCATCGCCTTTTAGTGGCAGATTACGCTTGTCAACCTTTCCACATAACAGAATATCACGAAGATAATCTTGCGAGAATCCTGGAATAAACTTATCACATCCATAATGATGATATATTCCATTAGAAAACCAAACGCGTTTGAGATACTCCACAAGCGCTTTGCCATTTTCAGAATCATCGTTTACACTAATTGTATAAACGGATTCAAGCATCTTTCTAATATCAAGGTTATATTCACCGTATTGATCGAAAGTTATATCACGACCATATAAAGTTGCCTGCGACAGAAAATAGATTAACTTTTTCTGCCGCAGACTTAAATATTCAAAACCTTTTAGACGAAATCTCAAAATCCGAATGTCTCCGAACCTCTCGTCCAAATACTCAAAATTTGTCATCAGTCGAAAAACTCTGGAGCCATCAGGCTTTCTTAGGCTTCTTCTCTTGCTGAGTAGGTGTCATGTGCTTCAACCTATACTCACGTGGAGTTATTCCATTAAATCGATAGAAAGCTGAATAGAAAGACTGCCTGTTGTGGAAGCCCACCATGTTGCTAATCTCTTCCATGTTCAATTTACAATATCGCTTATCCACGAGGAGAGCCATGGCTTCCTCAATACGATACTTATTCACAAAAGAAGTATAGTTCATGTGAAATCTCACATTTACCACTGCGGATATGTATCTTGTATTTGTACCAAGATCCATTGCCAATCTTTTCGCTGAATAGTTTTTGTCCTTGTACTTCTTTTTAAATAGGATTTCATTCATTATTTTATCCTTAAGTTCATCCATCAACTTGGGACTAACCAAGGAACGATAAGCAGCGTCTTTCTCTTTGAGTTCAGTTATATTATATTTCATTGTAAGGAAAATTTGTCCAGAACATTATGTTTTTGCAAAAATAATAAAAAAATACATATAAACAAAATATATTGGAAGATTTTTAATAAATTTTATATAATAACGCCATTTTAACATCATTTTGTCAGAGTTCTCAATGAAAATAATGGATTTATATACATTAACACAAAATATCTCATTACATTTGTTATCAACAAAAATACTTACAAATTAATAATATTATAGTTCAAAAAGAAACAAAATAGGTCGTACATTTTTCCGTGTATTTTTATGTAGTTTTCGATAAAATAGCAAACATGAAAACATAATCTTCATGACACACTTATATAATAGTACGATTCATTTATGAATCGAAATATCAAGCCATCATAAATAATACAGAACATCCAATCATAAAAACACTTGAAAATGACAAGAAATCAGCATGAAATGACAAAAAATAAAGGAAAATATTTTGCCAGTTGGAAAATATGTAGTAATTTTGCAGCCGATTTATGTGAATTTAGTCCGTAGGGGCTCGGTTAAGTGGCTGCACGAAGCAAGTCCGCCTCGCGGAAAAATCCGTTTTACTATAATAAATAAATGTACGCAATTGTAGAAATTAACGGTCAGCAGTTCAAAGTTGAACAAGGCAAGAAATTGTTCATCAACCATATCCGTGAATCGGAAGAAGGTCAGACTGTTGAGTTTAACAAAGTGCTTCTCATCGACAATGAGGGCGTTGTTACAGTAGGCACTCCAACAATAGAGGGTGCAAAAGTAGTGTGTGAGGTGATTAATCCACTCGTAAAGGGTGACAAGGTGATTGTCTTCAAGATGAAGCGCCGCAAGGACTATCGCAAGAAGAACGGTCATCGCCAGCAGTACACACAGGTAGAAATCAAATCAGTAATCGCTTAACAAAGGAGGAACAAGAAATGGCACATAAAAAAGGTGTAGGTAGTTCTAAGAACGGACGCGAGAGTG
>CACZPU010000070.1 GCA_902783165.1 uncultured Prevotellaceae bacterium | reverse complement strand
GGCGCGATAGCCGTATGTCCATGTAAAAGGCGTTGACGTGGGATTATACATCGGCTCATAGAACATATAGGCAGCCAGGATGTCCAGGTTGGGGAACGTGGCCGTATAGTTATAGTTCAACTGGTTCTCGCTGATTTCAAGATTGTCGCCTAAAGCAGCATAAGAACATCCCCCGTTGTTGTCCATATGGAAATAGTTTAGCGTGTTGACATTGTTGAGAAGATTCTCAAACTGAGACACTTCGGTGGGAATCATCTTTCCAATGGGTTTTACATCCAAATAGTCATCGCATGAGGTTAGCATTGCTCCTGCTGCAGTAAGTAATGACAGGATAATATATTTTGTTCTCATAATGATTATTTATTTGATTATTTTATTATAATGTGAAGGAAACTCCAATATAGTATTCTGGCTGGATAGGCAACACAGAGTAGCCTGCATTTGTGCTTGAACCCATTCCGCCGCCATAATTGATCTCGAATGTTTCTGGATCCACTTTTACATCATTTGCCGTGATGCGGAAAAGATTGCGTGTCTGTAGATAGATACGTGCCGACGACAACCCAATCTTTTTAATCAGCTGGGTATCGAAGTTATAACTCAAAGTCAAGTCACGTAGTTTCATATAGGCAGCATCGGCAATGTTGATGTCGCAGAAGGGGAAATAGAATATGTCCATATTCCAGCTCTTAAAAACAGGATAGATGGTGTTGTTCTCGTCGCCTGGCTGTTTCCACCTCTGGGAGAAATATCTGCTCGTATAGTTGGAGCCTTGGAATACATCCTTGCGGAACTTATGTCCCAACTTCGCGATAAACATAAATGAAAGATCCCAATTCTTGTAGGAGAAATGGTTGGTGAGAGACATGTCGGTTTTGGGAACTGACGTGCCGAGATATGTAATATCGTCGACAGTGGCTGCTGATGCAAGCGTTGTGGTACCGTCGGCCTTATAAATCGTGGTCTCGCCCCTCTCGTTCAAACCTGCGAACTTGTAGCCATAGAGTCCGTACATGGGATGTCCTTCTGCATGAAGAGGTGAGGTCCACGCCCAGCTGGTGGGATAGTTTCTCGCCACATTATACTCCTTCACCTCACTATGGTTGAACGAAATGTTGTAGGTGACGTCCCAACGGAAGTCCTTTGTCAGCACTGGTGTGCCTTGTATGGAAATCTCATAACCCCGGTTCTCTATCTTACCAACGTTTTTCACTATGCTCGAAGCTCCAGATGTGGGGTCGAGTTCATCGGAAGCCAACAAGTCGGAACTCTTTTTTAGATAGTAGTCGAAAGAGAATCCCAGACGATTGCGCAATGCATTAAAGTCAACACCTAAATTCGTGGTGCGTGTTTTCTCCCATCGCAAGGAATTGTTGGGGTATGAAGAGATTCCGTAAGATACGCCATCGGTGACATCTGTGTAAGAACCTGCAGAAAGAATCAGATACGGTCCTTGCGTCAAAGAAATGTTTCCGTTGATACCAAAAGAAGCGCGAAGGTTGAGACGGTCTATCCAATCAACGTTGAAGAATTTCTCATTGGCAATTTTCCAAGTTCCACCAACAGACCATAATGGTTTGTGACGATACTTCGGGTCGGTACCGAAGAAATTGGTCAGATCCTCACGAATACTGCCGCTGAGGATATAGCGGTTGTCATATTCATAGCTGCCATTGAAATACCAAGAGACAAAACGGTTGTCTACATATCCATAGCTACCATATGCGACATTACCCGAAATGGAATTGCCGTTAATCATGTCCTGTGTGTATGCCCCACCCTTGAAGTCTTTGATATTAATCGGTGTGAAACTACCTGCAGTGGAATTATAGCCGAGTCGAGTCTCGTAGGTATTGTCATCACGTGTGATGCGGCGGATTTCGTTTCCCGCCAGGGCATTGACATGATGTTTGCCATAGGTCCAATCATAGTTCAGCTGAGTACGCAGTGTCCAATTTTCGTTACTATAGCGACGCTCGCTTATCATGTCTCCGTCTGGTACATAGTGATTGGAAGGTGTCTTGATGGATGTACTGTTGTTATAGGCCAATCGCATCGTATAGCTATTGGCACCATAAACAGCCTTGTAGGTAGAGTTACCTCTTGTCCAATTGCCACCAAATTCTGCTGACAAGCCTTGCCATATATGCGCCTTCAAGAAACCACTTAGACGTGTACTGAAAGATTGAGTGGTGTTATAGCTGTCGTATGACTCTCGTATAGGGTTATAGGAGGTTTCCTTCAAGCCACTGTATTTGGCATAAAGTTGTTCTGTGCCATAACTAATCGTACGGAGTTCTGTGAGTTCTCCGTTGTCGTCTTTTAGTTTGTTGTATGGCTTGTAGTAGCTGGTAAAGTCTGTGAGAGTCTTCCAACCCGTATTAGGAGCCTTGGCACGAGAATAGTTTACATTTGCTGATATTCCGATTGTGAGGAATTTGTATGGTTTCCACTCGTTCTTAAAGTCAACAAGCAAGCGATTGTCGTGGGTGTTGATGAAAGACGAACGGTTGTTTGTATAATTGACGGCAAGATTGTACTTGTTATGCTCTGTACCACCATTCAAACCGATGTTGTGGGTTTGAGTGAATGCCGTGCGGAACATGTGCTTTTCCATCTCACTATATCCGTTGACTTGGCGGAGAGCATCTATTTTCTGGTTGAATTCACCGTCGGTTATCATACTTGCCTTACGTAATGCCAACAAATAGCTCACATCGCTTACATAAGCGCTCTTGTAAGACAAAGAATAAGAGCTCGACGATGGCGAGAGGTCGTACAAAGCCAACTCGGCATCGATATAATCAGATGTGGAAGATTGGTGTAAATAGCTCAAATCTGGTTTTGACTCAAACCTGAAAGTTCCTTTGTAGCTGAGCGTTGTCCTCTGCTTGCGGCCCGATTTCGTTGTGACAACAATCACACCATTCGCTGCACGTGAACCATAGATAGAGGCAGCAACACCATCCTTCAACACTGTGATGTTCTCAATATTGTCAGGGTTCAAGTCGCTCAGGCTGCCCTCAGTGGGATATCCATCTACAACAATAAGGGGATTCTCCTCAGCACTCAATGTTGAGATGCCTCGAATGGAAATGTTCCCGTCCTTATCCAACACCAAACCAGGAACCTGTCCTTCAATGATGTTCTTCAAGTTGCTGTTCAACTTCCTCTCCAACTGTTCTGTGTTAATCGTACCGAACGAACCTGTAGCACGCTCTTTGGAAATGGTCTGATAACCCGTAACAATCACTTCGTCCAAGCGGTTGTCTGAATACATCGTCACGTGGTGAGTGACATCCTTGCTGCCCTTTGGGAAGTTATAAGACACATCGTTCATTCCAATATAACTGAAATGCAGACGTGCCGCACTCAACGGAATATCGATACGATAAAAGCCATTGGCATCGGTGATGGAGACATTTCCAGAAACTTCTTCTTTCACCGTGACACCTATAAGCGGTTCTCCGCTGCTGTCTCTCACATATCCGGTCACTGTTCGCTGATACTGTTCGTTTTTCATTGTAACAGTAACCACATTTCCATCAATTCTGTAATCACAGTTCAGTGTGTTAAACACTTTCTCTAAAACATCCCCCAACGGTTTGTTTTCCTCTACCACAGTTATCTTGGGCAGACGGTTTGCAAGTTCCGACTTACAGAAGAAGTTCATTCCACTCTGTCTGTTCACCTCATCGAAGAAATCTTTAACACTTGCTGTTCTGAGATTCAATGAGATTCTCTTGTTTGCAATGTTCTGTGCATTGGCTGGCAATGCGAAGGCAGAAGTCATGCACAACATCGCAATCATCAGGACAAACATTCTAATCAGAACCTGCCCTTTGTAATGATACCTGTTCATTTGTTCTCTTCTCATATTCCATCAATTTAAGGGTTAATATAATGTTTTGAAATAATAATCATATCGTTGATTATTTCTATTCGCAGCCCTGTCACCATGTGGATAGCCTGGATGGCCGGCTCTATCGACGAGTATTTGTTCAGGTTCCCCGTGAAAGTGATTTCCCGTATGTCGTCTGTGACAAAACGAACTTCCTTCCCATACCAATGCGACAGGATATTCATCAAGTGTTCCAAAGTGCAGTTGTCAAAACAGAAGACACCTTTGTTCCATGCAACATATGGCTCCACGTCAACGCTCTCTATTGAACACAAACTGTTCGCAATCCTGCATTGCTCGTTGGGGCGGAGAAACTGCTCCTTTCCTCCAGAAGGAGTCACCGATAGCGAGCCTTTCACAAGTACCACCGACGTTCCATTGTTTTCCGTATTTACGTTAAACTCCGTTCCGTACACCCTTATCTTTCCGTCAGGAACATGTACGATGAACTGTCGGCTCCTGTCTTTGGCCACCATAAAATAAGCCTCGCCTTTAAGAATCACATTGCGGTCGCCTCTGCCGAATTTTTCCGGATAAATCAGTCGGCTGTTATAGTTCAAGTGAACCAACGTACCATCATCTAAGGTCAGCCAAAACTCTTTGTCATGTTGTGTGGTGATGCGACGGGCGGCAAGAAGCTGCTCTTTTGTGAGCGATTGCACAAGTTGGGCACCGCACGTTTGCCGGGAGTTGCTTGTTGAGAATGGAGCGTCATGGCTCCCCTTGGCCGCAGAACCACTGTGGTCATGGTTGTCATAACCGCCTTGGGTTATTCTTTCCGTTTCGAGAATAGTGATATTTGCATCCATTTTTCCACTCTCGCGGCTCTGCTGCATGGCCAACTGCACTTCGGGAGATATCTCCGGAGAGGTGACCTTGGTGTACTGTGAATACCAAAGGATGGCTCCGCCAACGACAACTAAAAGAAACGAAGCTGCTATCTTCAAGAAGGAAGAATGACGAACAACAAAAGGCAAACGGTGTTTCTCATTATCATCTATGTCATTCTTTTCAACACCCATTATTTTCTTATGAAGTAATTGCGTGGCATGTCGGTCGTCGATGCTGCTGAATACTTCAAAACGCTCGCTCAACTCATCGCCGTCAATCTGGCCACGAACCATTAGTTCCTTCAAATTTCTCAGTTCGCTATCACTCATTTTTTTTGTTTCTGCTTAATACGCAAAAAGAATAAAAAATGGGACAAGAAATGAAAACAAAAATGACAAAGTTTTTTAAGCCATAAGCGTCAAAAGCAATAAAATCTCATTCTGGGAAAAGATATCACGTAGTTGTTTCAATCCTCTCATGCGCTGTTTTCTTACCGTTTCAATGTGGATATTCATTTCCTCGGCTATTTCCATAAAACTCTTTCCTTTTATCGACAGCAGGAAATGTTGGCGGAGTTTTGGCGACAAAGAGTCGATGGCGATGAGCAACTGGCGGAAGATTTCCTCACGTTCTTCGTCCAATTCATCGACATGAAAGAGCTGACTGTCGGCTTTGAATTTCTCTTGATGGTTCCTGTCTGTCTGCACTTGCCGCATATAACTGATAGACCGGTTTCGAACCGAGTTATACAAATAGGATCTGAGCACACCAAGACTTTTAAATTCGTTGCGTAGTTTCCATACATTAACAAATGTCTCTTGCACAAGATCTTCCGAAACCTCTCTTCTTCCGACAATTTGAGAAGAAAAGGCGACCAATGCTTTATAAAAATGTTTATAAAGCAACTGCAAAGAAGTTTCGTCCCATCGATGAACCACCTCAAGGTCTATTTGTGTTTTTCCCATTGTTCTCTCACAAAAAATGAAACTTAATGGCACAAAAATACACAAATTGAAAGAATAAATACCAACGAATGAAGGAATTTAATATTTATTCACACATGTAGGATGTTTTTGAAGATTATTTTTCAAACGAATAAATACTTAGTAAAAAGGAGAGTTTTCCCATCATCAGAAAATACACAAATAAGAAAAAAATAGGCACGTTTTAAAAAATCTACAAGGAAAAATTGCCCTGGCGTACAAACCTTCCGGTAAACCCAACTCGTAAGAAAAAAAACGGACCAACGAAATCTACAAGGAACAAAAAGATGACAAATCGCGGTGCAAAAGATTACTTTTTGCATGGTGAAAGATAAGGTTTCGCAGTGCAAAAGATTACTTTTCGCGAGGTGAAAGATTACTTTTCATGAGGTGAAAGATATGGTTTCGCAAGGTGAAAGATTATCTTTCGTCAGCCGATTCGAAAAAACTCCCATGATACTCCCTACTATGGTTAAAAACTGAAAAAAAACCACACCACGACGTATTTTTCTGTATATCAACGGGATATGCGAAAAAAACCTACACCAGAACACACACCAAAACCCACACCAGTACCGGTTTTTGTGTGACAAAAACAGGCGATTTTAGCTAATATTGTCAAATTTAAAGAAAAAAGAGGGTTTTTCGGGCTAATTGTGTGGGCAAACAACCGTAAAATTCAGCGTAAAAAATATGTCGTATATTTTCAACAATACACCTTATACTACTGGTTATCAACACTTTACGAATAGACAGATTGTAAAAGTCCGCCCATTTGTACACAGTTCGACTGAGAATGTCCATAGAAGTATGGCTTGCAATGGCACAAAACATATCTTAAGCATTTGAAAATCAGGATATTATACAGAAGCACCACCACTATAATTGTTGCGTGCCAGGAGGTTCGAAGACATCCCCCACGCGGTGACGGAACGACATACGAATGACAGGTGAATCACAACAGCAGTGTTGACAACTGTGATTCTCTATACAGAAAACAAACAATCAAAACAATGGGTGCGAATGCAGCATCGCGCAACCATACCTCTATGAACACGGTAGCTTTTAGGGTAAAAAAGGTGAAACACCGACGTGGGTTTCAGTGAGGGATGCAGTGTAGGTTGCAGTGTGGGTTAGAATTCAGCAAAGCGCTGCATGACAACAAGTTATCTTGCAGTGTGGGTTCATCGTTGTATTTGCAATATGGAGAGGGCGAAAAGCACCTGTCACATCTTACGGAAATAGAGGCGCAGGGTGCTGCTACGCAGAATCATCTTACTGCCGCTAAGAGCCTCGATGATGAACCTCTCGTCGGGCGAATCGATGCCGTAGACCTGCAAGAGAGTAACATCCTCCACAGGAGGGTCGCCATTGGGACGGTCGTCTATGTGGGCATCATAAAGGCGGAGCGTATCGGCTCGGTGCTCGAAATGGAAGAGAAGGCGCCGGTTGGGTGTTTGATAAGCCCTGTCGGCCACAACCACCAGACGATGCTGCCATGCCCAGAAATATTTGTCTTGGCTCACATCATGGCTGCCACCAGTGGAAAGGGTATCTACAGCCACCAAATGCCAATAGCCGTCGAGACGACCATTGTCCGACATGCTCAGTTCGCACGATGCCATGACAAGTGCAACCACCGACACCGCGCACCATCGTGCTGTCTTATTGAATAGATGTACTTTCATTTTGCAAGAATTCCTGATTTTGAAATTGTTAGCTGGAAACCCTGGTTGTGACCCAGGATAGAGCCGCTGTCCATACCATAGCTGCCTGTCACCTTCCAATCGCGCAACTTTCCTCGAGTGAAATGCCACGATGCCTCTGCCAGCACACTCACATTGTGGCGCTGCTCGGTAAACGGATTCTCATAAGAGCCCCAACCGTCCTGCAGCGTGGCCAACAAACGGTAGTGCAAGCCTTCTATTGGATTGCCACTCACACCAACATGGAAGGCGCGGAAACGGTTGTTCTCCACCTCGATACGGCCGTCGCTGTTATAAAGCGGAGAACGGTAAAGGGGATTGCCCATCACTTGGCCCCAGTGCTGCCATCCTGTATAGATGTAGTGGTTATAATAGTTGTCGTTGCCGGCAATCTGATTAGACACGTGGTAGGTGTGGTCGTGGTAGACAGGACCGCATTGGTCCTTCGTAAAGAGATACTCGAAGAGCACATGGCGCACCCAGTATCCCCACCTCAGACGCATTTCGGCCCCCAGCATCATGTCCTTGAGCTTGTAAACCATGAAATGACCTTTCTTGCGTTGGTCCCAATTGTCAGTGCCGGCAGTATAACCGTCTTTGCCCACTTGGAACATCGAGGAATGGTCCTCGAAGAAATGCTCGCCATAGAGAGACAGGGCCCACTCATCGTTGTCGTAGTTCAAACGAAACATCCAGCTGCCCAGATGGTTGCCTTCGGCGTTATGGTAGATGCCCTCCCCCACTTCGCCTCCATGTGGAACGAAAGCATTGACGAAACTCTTCAGTCCATTGCCATTCTCCACTGTGACGAGTTGGTCGCCCATTGGCACCTGATAGGAAGTGCCGCCAAACTGCGCCGCCATTTCCACGCCCAGCTCCAGCGACCACGGACAGAACCGGTCATCATTGCCAATCTTCAGATAGCCTGCCTTGCTGTGATAGTACAGACCGTCGGAGTATTTTGTTTGACGCTGGGTGAAGTCGTGCTGCCAGTTGTCGTCGGTCATCTTGCCATAGGCCAGATGTCCCTTCAGATGGAGCCACCCGTTAGCAAAAGGCAATGTCCAGTAGTCGTTGAGCGACAGTCGTGCCTGTGGTACGGGACGTGCATTGATGCCCAAAGCCTGCGAGCCGCTCGACAACTCATTGTTTTTCAGTTGCATGGGGCGCTGCTTGCTTCCCACTGAGAGGGTGCCGCGCAACCATCGCAGTTCGGCATAGGCCTGTTGAACCACCACCTTACTTGTATAATGATAGGGAACCGCCACATCGACACCATAGCCCAATCCCCAACGGCGGACACTGTCGGCCTGAAGGTTGCGCTCTACATTCACGCGCAAATAGCCATTGGTTTTCTCTAGTGAGCTCAAGCCATATTTGTTGGCATTAAGCCACAAGGGCGTTCGGCCGTCAGACACAGAGGCCTGAGCCGAAACATCATAGCTGAGTCCGCCCACCATGGGGCTGTAGCAGCCTTCTTCCGGGTTCTGGGCAACAGTATTCTGGCAGACAAGTGCCATGAACAGCATACATATATGAATGTATCGAAAGGTTTGCTTCATCAACAACAATCTCTATTAACACTACATCAAAAAAGACACCGAACGAAACGCTCAGACACCGTTATCGAAGGCGCTTTTGCAAGAATAGGGAAAATCCCCTCGCGTTGTAGGGAAAATCCTTTGCAAAGGTAAGAAAATCTTTGTTTCTTTGCAACGTAAAACAAAGAAAACAACAAAATTTCAGAGTATTAATTTTTTAAAACATAGAATTATGAAGAAGTTAATGATTGTCCTGACAGCACTGTTCACCATGACAGTATCGGCCAATGCCATGAGTTACGAGCAGGCACGTGACCAAGCCTTGTTCCTCACGGACAAGATGGCATACGAGCTGAATCTCACCGAAGACCAGTATGAGGCTGCTTTCGAAATCAACCTCGACTATCTGATGAGCGTGGAGACCGTCGACGATCTGTATGGAACGTTTTGGACACGTCGCAACCTCGACCTCAGCTATATACTGCTCGACTGGCAATATCGTGCCTATCTGGCAGCCAACTATTTCTACCGCCCACTCTACTGGGACGGAGGATTCTGGCACTTTGGCATCTACGCACGCTATCCGCACCGCACCTACTTCTACTTCGGACGCCCGCACTTCTACGTAACCTATCGTGGAGGACACAGCTGGCACATGAACGGAGGGCGCAGCTGGTATCACGGACGCAGTTTCGGAATGAGCCACCGCAGTGGCACCAATATGCACGGATTCGGCATGCGTAACGGTCTTGACCGTGGAGACTTCCGCCGTCACAGTGGTGACTTTGTCCGCTACAAGGATGGCAAGGGACTGGAGCGCAGACGCGACGACCGCTCGATTCGTGACAATGGCAACTTCAGGGGCTATCGTGGAAACGGCAATTACAATCGCAACAGCGACATGGGTCGCAGCAACGGAACCGTTCGTGAGCGCGGTAACGGCACCGCTCCTCAGAGATCAGGGTCGGTGGAAAGTCGCAGCGGCAGCATGAACAACAACCGCAGTGGAAACTATGGTGGCATCCGTGGTAACGGCTCGTTCGGAGGAAACCGCAGCAGCTACGGACAGCGCGAAAGCAGTACACGCACCACTGTGGGTGGTAACCACCTCAACAGCCAGCCAAGACCAGAAAGCAGGAGTGTGGAGCGCAGCAGCAGCTCATCGCGCAGCTACTCTACTCCCAATCGCACTTTCTCGCCTTCGCGGAGCAGTGGTTCGTTCAGCAGTTCTCCATCACGCAGCAGTGGCTCGTTCAGCAGTTCTCCATCGCGCAGCAGCATGAGCACACGCAGCAGTTCGGTTGGCGGTCATAGTAGTTCTGGTGGTGGACACAGCGGTGGCGGACATTTCGGCGGTCGAAGATAAAAAGAATAAATCTCTCGTTTTAGGGTTAATAATATGTTGATTGTTTAAGTATTAGTGCTTTTTAAGGTAAAAGACTGTTTTAAGGTTAAGATGCGTACTTCGGCATTGGTCATTCTGGGAATCTCCCGCATGGTCTTGCCGAAGTACACTGCTTGTATAGCCTTGTTGATGATGCCATGGCCCACGGCCAGCACCACCTTTTCCGGATAATCGGCCATCAGCAGGTTCATGAACCGACGGGCACGTTCAAACATCGCCTCAAGGGGTTCGATGTCGTCGGGCCACACCTCATCTTTCAGACTGGGAATGTAGCGACCGGTGAATCCACCCCAGTCACGTTCGCGTAGCAGAGGAGTCTCGGTCACTGGTTTTCCGTGAGGAGCAGCAAGAATGCGACAGGTGTCCACGCTGCGCTTCAAGTCGCTGCTCACAAAAACATCAATGTGCTCTGTAGCAAGTTCTTCGGCTAACCGTTGGGCCTGGAGAATGCCGTTTTCAGTCAAACGTCCTTGTGTCTGCCCCTGCATAATCTGGTTCACATTGTCTTCCGTCTCGCCGTGTCTTACCAAAAGAAGTGTTGTCATACTGTCTGAATTGGAATGCAAATATAGTCATTTTTATCGTGTCAGCAAAAAAATACGACTGTTGGAGAGGGAAAATATGGAAAACTTATGGCAGAATGAAATAAAATGATTATCTTTGCACTCGCTTTTGTCAAGAAAAGCAATTTTGTTGCGCCTGTGGCGGAATTGGTAGACGCGCCAGACTTAGGATCTGGTGTCTCGCGACGTGCAGGTTCGAGTCCTGTCAGGCGCACACCTATTGGTGCTTGGCAGAAGAAAAGAAAAAGATTGTCGGCATAGCTCAGCTGGTTAGAGTATCACCTTGACATGGTGGGGGTCGTTGGTCCGAATCCAACTGTCGACACAAGAAGGTGTGAAAATGAAATGAACCCCGAAAGTTTTTTGTCCAACTTTCGGGGTTCATTTCATTTTCACACGCCCTCAGTAGAATGACTCAGAAATAGCGTTTCATCTCTCGTCACTCAACATTGGTTATCTCATGATGACTTTCTTGATTCGCGAACGTTCTTTGGCAGACTTTATGATATAAACACCCTTGGAAGGAGGAGTTTGCAACACACGCCCTTGGAGGTCGTAATAGAGTTCTGTTGCGGTTGGCAATCCATTGATTTCCTCAATGCCCGTAACAACAGCATTGTCAATGCCAACGGCTGCCCATGCACGAATGACGGCTTCTGTCTCGGCGCTGTCCTTGCCGTACAACTCCTCGGATGCTTGTTGCCAACACTCGCTGATGGTCGAGAAGTCGGTTTCCGACGAACAGTATTTTGTCAGTGTCAGATAGGCTATTCGCATTCCTTTGTCGATGCCGATACCTGTCACGTCGTAGCTGTCACCATTGTCGTTAGTTCCTTTACCGCCTTCACAGAGCAGATAGTAGAACTTATTCTGAACGCCCATCATCTTGTATTTGTCATGTTTAGCCCAGTTCTCCCCAAGATAGGTGTCGGGTTGGGGGACATCTCCTGATAAT
>CACZPU010000069.1 GCA_902783165.1 uncultured Prevotellaceae bacterium | reverse complement strand
TCTGAGATTCCACTACAAAGATACAACAAAAAAACGCCATTTCCAAATTTTCGAGAATATCTGCCACATATCCTCCGACAAAGTGATATGTACATGAAACAATGAAGGCACTATGGAACATAGAAACGGGATGCAGCGCTTTCCTGTTGAAGGGGTTCCAAGAACTGTAGTTGTCAATCATGTTCCTCATGAAAGAATCTTCGTGAACGCAGTGTTCTCTGTGGATAAAACATAAACACCAAAGTGGCATTCAGTGTAGGTTCCAGTGTGGGTTCCAGTGTAGGATATAATCAAGCAAAGCATTGGCTTACAAGAGGATATGTACAAGTGTGGGTAAAACAAAGATAAAAGTAAGAGGAAGGTAACATTTACTTATGGTTATTGTCTATTATTTCAGAGACAGAAGTTTGAGAAAATGATGGAGAAGTATCGTTCTGAAAAGTAGGATTCAGAAGATAACAACCACTGCAAGAGAGTGACCCAAACAATAGGATATTGTGAATTGGCACATTTCACAATTATTTGTGCATTTTAAGAAGAAATATTTGGTGGAACAAAAGAAAATATCTACTTTTGCATAAATATTATGATACCATGCATATTATAAGAGATTTTAGTGAACTAACCGAGCGACTGAAAAACGGTAAACGTTGTCGCGTAGTGTCTGTAGAAGCAAACGATGACCATTCTCGCGAAGCCATAGAAAGAGCTGTGAGCGAAGGATGGGCAGAAGTAACGAACATTCATCTTTCCACTGTTGAGGAATCAGCAGCCGAAGCAGTAAGGCGAGTGCATCTCGGCGAAGCTGAGGTGGTGATGAAAGGCATTCTGAACACCGACGTATTGTTGAAAGCCATTATCAACAAGGACAACCGCGAAGAAGGCTTGCTGCCTGTTGGCAATGTCTTGTCGCATGTGAGCGCTTTTAAGATTCCCACCTACCACAAGTTGTTGTTCATGAGCGATGCTGCCGTGATTCCCTACCCCACTTTGGAACAGCGTATAGCCATGATCAAATACGTGATTCGCCTGTGTCATATTTATGGCATTGAGCAACCACGCATCGCGTTGATTCACTGCACGGAGAAGGTTTCGCCCAAGTTCCCCATCACGCTCGACTATCAGAAAATAGTGGAGATGTGCAAAGCTGGCGAGTTTGGCAATGCCATCATTGACGGACCTTCAGACTTGAAATGTGCCGTTGACAAAGAAAGTGCCGACATCAAGGGCATCAAGAGTCCATTGGAAGGCAATGCAGATGCCGTAATCATGCCCGACATTGAGGCAGGAAACGTATACTACAAGACACTTACCGCCTTTACCGACACCAAGTTGGCAGTAGGACTGCAGGGAACATCGTGCCCTGTGACACTGACCTCACGTGCCGATACTGCGGAGACGAAATATAACAGTTTGGCCATGGCATGCCTGCAGGCGATAGCGGGAAAACAAGAATAATTGAGAAATATAAATTAGCTTTAGATAATTACCATGAAAATATTAGCAATCAACCCTGGGATGGTTTCCACCAAGATTGGTGTGTTTATCAATGAAGACCTGGAATGGCACTCCACTATCAACCATCCTTTTGATGAATTGTGCCGCTATCCGTTCATCATGGACGAACTTCCCTACCGTAGGGAGAAACTTGTTGAGGAACTAGAAAAGAACGGCTACAAGCTTGATTTCGACGTGGTTGTTGGACGAGGTGGATTGGTGAAGCCCATTGAGAGCGGTGTTTATGAACTGAACGACAAGGTGATTGAGGACACCAAGCATCCCCGACTGCACCACGCTTGCAACCTTGGTTCGCTGCTCGCTCTGAGTCTTGCCAAAGAAATTCCCGGCTGCAGGGCCTTCACTGTAGACCCAGGTGTTGTGGACGAACTCGACGACATCGCACGCATAACCGGACTTCCAGAAATGCCTCACCAGACCATCTGGCACGCACTAAACCAACGCGAGATATGCAAACGCTACTGCCGTGAGCATGGCCTTAAATATGAAGAGCAGACACTGATTGCTTGTCACATGGGCAGTGGAATCTCCTTCGCAATACACCACAAGGGACGCGCCATAGAGGCTGCCGACGCACTTGGCGGACACGGTCCGTTCACACCATCGCGCTCAGGCACCTTGCCATCGGCACAGCTCGTCAAACTCTGCTATAGCGGAAAATACACAGAAGAAGAGATGTTGCGCAAATTAAACGGCCACAGTGGACTGACCGCGCATCTTGGAACACACGATTGCCGTGAGGTGGAAAAGATGATTGAAGGAGGCGACAAGCATGCCAAGCTAGTGCTCGATGCCATGATCTATCAGATAGCACGCTATCTTGGCTCCTTGGCACCTGTGACCAACGGTCATGTAGATGCCATCCTACTCACTGGAGCCATCTCGAATAGCAAATATGTGACCGACGGACTGACAGAACGACTCAGCTATCTGGCTCCCGTATTTGTCTATCCAGGCGAAGACGAACTTACAGCACTGGCCCACAACGCCTACCGTGCATTGATTGGTCAGGAGGAAATCAAGGTTTACGAATAGTTTCAAGAAAATTGACAGGTAGTGGGAGAGTAATAACAATGCTCTCCCACTATTTTCATTTCTACTGGTCTTGAAAACCTCGAGGTTAGCCTCGCTTACTTTGACTCCGATGATACTATCACTCGGAAAAGCAAAGAAAAGCTTGCATTTCTTTGCTTTTCTCTTGTTTGTTCGTAACTTTGCAAGAATTCTCAGTTTTTCTTTATCTAAAGGCAGTTTGGGGAATTGAAGGAAAATGGGGTTACGATTAGGAAATCATTCTTTCATCCCGTTGGTAGCAAGCGGCAAAGCAGAGCGTTCAATTCCATATTCTGCTATGAATTGCATTCAAAGAATCCATGACACTGAGCCAACCAGCCAAATTACCGGCTCATCATTGGGTGTAAAGCTAGTGACTTTTTCTGAGATAACCAATTATATACCTACTTTATTATTGCGAGCTTGCTCTCTGCTCATTTCTATATTCTACGTTTTGGATGCAAAAAGACAAAAATTGGGAGCAAAATGCGTTGATTTCTGTATTATATAACTGGTTAAAAGACATATAATTGGTATTTCCGTATTCCAATTCGAGAATTAATGTCAATTTAATGCATTATGAACTCCTTATGGCTTCCAATTACTTTAACTAAGTGAAACCAGCACGAAATACTGTCGAATGTTAAATATATCGAAATTCAATAAAGTTTTATCGATTTTTCTAGGAGGATTGAAAAATAGCACTTACTTTTGCATATCGAAATTCGATAAATATGTAAACGTAATCAATAAACAACAAAATTAAAACGATAAATATATGAGTACAAAAGATTTTATTTGCGATGCGGCTAAGAATCCTGCTGTAATGATTTTCGTTGCGTTGTTAACGATTGTAATGGCTGTTGTCATTGTTGGCGACATTCAGAACATGCGCACTTCAACGTCAGGCTACGACTATAGCCAAAATCTCTGTTATCTGTTCGAGAACATCTGCATTTGCTATTTCATGGCCATCTTTTTCATCATGGGATTCCTTACTTATATTAATAAGCAGTATTCCAAGTGGAGCATCTGGCTGTTTTATGTGTTGGGGGTGTCGGTATTTCTAAAATTCTTCATAGCAGGCCTTCTTTTTGATTATGTTAACCATCATGTTGAAAGCGAATACATGGACAAACTACCCTCACTGGCAAGGACAGTTTTCTCGGGAGCCATTTACTGGATTGCCATTGTCTTCTTCCTCGTTCCCAAGTTTATCAAGGACACGATGAAGTTGAAGGAAGAACAAGAACTTACAGTATAAACATTAAATGTCGATATAACAATGAAAAAGAAACTGAATTTATTCTGTGTGCTGTTGCTATTGCTGATATTTGCAGAAATAGTCATTGGCGTGTTTGTGAATTTTGAGGAAAACATACAATCCTTTAATCAGGGTATGGCAGACGCCCAAGAAGGTGTAGAACCTATTCATTACACGCCCCTTGGTAGGGTTTTGGTAGTAGTATTTGGAATACCTGCTTTCTTTGGCATTATCGCTGCAATCATTGCATTTATTCGGTTCATATGGAACGTCAATCGTGACAAGGTTTTCGTATGGCGGAATGTGTCAATGTTACGCTGGACGGGCTGGGGTATAATGGTCGGATATGCTTATACTTTAGTTATGGATTTCTTTCATAATATTCCATTGACAAAAAGTTTCTATGAATCTTCTGATTATTTCATATTTGCAATCTTCTGCCTCATTGTAGCCGAAGCATTCGCCATTGGTCTGAGACTTAAAGAAGAACAAGAGTTAACGATTTAGCGCCTATGGGAAAGATTATTGTAAATCTCGATGTTGAGATGGCGAAGCGCAAGATGTCGCTTAGCGAACTGGCTGAGCGAGTTGGTTTGACGCTGGCAAATCTCTCAATCCTAAAGACAGGTAAGGCTAAGGCCGTAAGATTTACGACCCTCGAAGCCATCTGTAGAGTTTTAGACTGTCAGCCTGGCGATATCCTCGAATACAGGGACGAATGAAAAAAGTTCAAGAAAATGTGAGATATTGTCGAGTATTTGTCGTACATATAATAAAAGGTATTTTTTTAATATGAAGAGAATCATTCTGACCCTAACCCTTGCTTTGGCTACTGTATATGCCAATGCGCAGTTTCTGTTTCGCATCAGCGGCAACAAAGTAAAAGAACCTTCGTATATCCTTGGCTCAGTCCACACGCTGCCTGGCTCTATGCTGGATAGCATCCCAGAGTTTTTAGAGGCTGAGGCGAAGTGCAGCCAACTCTATGCCGAATATGACATCAGCAGCCAGCAGGCGATGGCCCAGGCTCAGACCGCAGGACAGCAGGCTATATCGCTGCCCGACGGGAAGACCATCTTCGACGTGTTGAACAAGGGGCAAATCGACCTGCTGAATAACCGCTTCAAAGAGACCTTCCAAGTAAATTTTACCGACTCGGTAATGAAAACCGTCTGGAACTATCAGCCCAACGTGCTGATTACCACTTTCACTCTGGTGTTTACTACGCAAGAGATGCAGAAGCATCCCGAATTAGGTCTTACAGGCACACCTATCGACATAGTTTGCATCAATAGGGCCAAGGAACGCGGCATGACATTAGGACAATTGGATGAAATTCAGTCTGAGGACAAACTGAAAAACATGCGCGACTCATTGATGTCGAAGATTGACGTACAGGTAGATTCGCTGATGGCATTTCTGAACGAGATTGAGCACCGCAAGCAGATGATAGCCGACGAGTTGAATTCGGTAGCGCTGTCAGGGAAATATTGGAAAGAGGGCGACTACGATAGTTTTGCCAGTTCTGCCTATTGGATTGCTCAGATCGACAAGCAACCTGATCTGTTTAAGAATCGCAACGAGAGATGGCTGCCCAAGTTGCAGGCTGCTATGAACGAGGCACCCACGATGTTCGTCTTTGGCGCAGGTCATCTGATTGGCGACTACGGCATCCTGCAACTGCTCCGTAATACAGGTTACAATGTTGAACAAATAAAGATAATGCAGTGAGTTATGCAAGAAATCAAGATTCATTATTCGAAGAAATTGATAAGCCAGTTGATAGCAGTCATGCTCGTACCAGTCGTTTTCATTTTCTGGGCATATTACTATTTTCACAGCAAGTTAAACCCATGGTTTGTATTCACTATGTTTGGTACGATGATGGTGGTTACGTTTCTTCAAAATGGCAACATCTTTAAGTATTGGACCCGTATGACTATCTATGACGAGTACTTCGAAGTGAACAGCGAGTATAAGTGGACTGTTTGCTTCCGCGACGTGGAGGAATTCTATCTCACCAGACTTCATGGCAACACCCTGATTGTCATCCGCTATAAAAAGAATCACAAGAACTGGAGGCCCGATGACGAAATAGAGGAAGAAGGTGCAGAGCGTCTGAAAAAACAGCATGCTCCTGGCTGCCCCTACTTGATACCCACTCGCACGATGGACATCAATCCCCATAAACTGCTCAATCTGTTGAATAAGAAAAAAATCCAAGAAAAGACAAAACAATGAAGAAGCAAATCACCACCATCTTGCTCACCCTCATCGCAGTGGCGGGACAGGCACAAATACACTACCGGCTGGAGGGAACAATCGGCGATTCGACATTGAACACCAAATTGTTGCTTTGCCAACAGATGGCGGCTACGAAAATGGCCAATGCTCCCATAGACACATTAGAAGTTGTGGACGGAAAACTGATTCCGACGGAAGGAAAACTCGATGAAGCAGGTTCCTTCTGTTTGCAGTCTATCGCGGAGAATAGCGAAATGCCAGACTTCTTCTCGCCTATATTCATCATAGAGGAAGGGACGATGCGCATCCACTTTAAGCCTGAAAAGGAAGAATACATAGCACCAGACACACCGCTCAACAAGGCTCTTGGCGAATTTATCAACGCCTTTGTTCCGTTGCTGCACGGCGATTCTGTCAAGCAGCAGCGCCTCGACAGTCTGATGCGGAGCGAACTCAGCCGTCACGGCGACGATGTGCTGGGAATGCAGGCCCTGTCATTTGTATTCTCCCATGTCGAAGCACCTACCGTTGCCGCCTGGCTCGACCTGATGAGTCCGCGAGTGAAGGCAGGAAACACATGGAACATAATGAAAACGGCCCTCACGGCGATGGGAGTCAACATGGAGATGGAAACTCCCAACTTCGTCCCCGCCATTGGCGAGAAATACGTGGACTTCGCTGTGGAATACAATGGTAAGACCACACGGCTCAGCGATTATGTAAGTCGCGGCCAATACGTACTCGCCGACTTCTGGGCATCATGGTGCGGCCCCTGCCGAATGGAAATCCCTGAGATCATTGCCGCTTACAACAAATACAAGGATCGAGGCCTGCAGGTCATCGGCATTGCCGTAGAGGACAAGCCCGAAAATACGCTGATGGCCATCGAAAGCGACGGCATTCCCTACCCGCAGATTATCAACACACAGAAGATTGCCACCGATGCCTACCATATCCGAGGCATCCCCCATATCATCCTCTTCGCCCCCGACGGCACTATCCTCGCCCGCGGCCTGCGCGGTGAGACTCTTGGAATGAAGTTGGCGGAAATCTTCGGGGAATAGCCTAATACGCACTTTTCTGTGGAGTGACACACAAAGGTGCACGTCCGCTTTCCCTAAATTATTAATTTGTTGACGAAGTTTAATTCACCTTAGAGACCAGTTCTGGGGGGTACGATTTAGGAACCTAACTACTTCTTCAATCCTCCCCCAATTTGCTTTCTGTCCAAAATCGAACTACATCGTTTTTCCCTTGATTGACTTTATTTTAGGCCGAATTGCGTTAATCTTCCAAAATCGCTTCGCTTTTACAAGCTTTTTTTTTAACTTTGCACGCATGAGAATAGATATCATTACCGTACTCCCTGAGATGATTGAAGGTTTCCTTAACGAGTCAATCCTCGCAAGGGCACAGAAAAAGGGATTGGCAGAAATCCATTTGCACAATCTGCGCGACTATACACTTGACAAATGGAGACGTGTGGACGACTATCCCTATGGTGGCTTTGCTGGAATGGTGATGCAGATAGAACCTATCGACCGTTGCATTTCGGCACTGAAGGCTGAGCGCGAATACGACGAGGTAATATTCACATCGCCCGATGGCGAACAGTTCAACCAACACGTTGCCAACGATTTGTCACTGAAAGAGAACCTCATTATTCTTTGCGGCCACTATAAAGGTATTGACCAACGTGTGCGCGATCACTTGATAACACGCGAAATCAGCATTGGCGACTATGTGCTGACTGGCGGAGAGCTGGCAGCAGCCGTAATGGCAGACGCCATTGTAAGGATTATACCTGGAGTGGTGGGCGATGAACAGAGCGCCCTGTCTGACTGTTTCCAAGACGATTTATTGGCGGCTCCCATCTATACACGTCCTGCGGACTACAAGGGATGGAAGGTTCCCGACATTCTGCTAAGCGGTCACGAGGCAAGAATAAAACAATGGGAGATGGAACAGGCTATGGAACGTACTCGCAGGTTGCGTCCCGACCTGCTGAAAGACTGACATAAACTTTTAAGTCCTCTTTTTGTTCGTCGTTGAAAAAGAGAGTATCATTAGTTAATCATCAATAACATATAAAACAATTAGACATGAGCAAAATCATTACAAAACCAGAACTCACATTCACTGAAGCCCTAAACGAAGCCAAGGGCAAATTGGTGCAATTCACTGGCCGTTCGCGCCGTTCGGAATATTGGTGGTGCGCATTGGCAGTATTCGTTGTCAACCTTGTATTGGGATGGATTCCTTTGATAGGAGGAGTAATCAGTATTCTTACAGGACTGGCTATGATACCTCTATCTTTCCGCAGACTGCATGACAGCGGTCATTCGGGATGGTGGTATGGCGTCTCCATGATACTCGGAATAGTGATATTCTTCTTGTTAATGTCCTTGTTGGTTGCTGCAGGTTTGAGCACAGACAGCAACATTTCCTTCGAGTCGCTTCAAACTATTTTATTGTCTTCGTCTGCCATAATATTAATAGTTTTATATCTGATTGGACTTATCCTCGGCATTGTGATATTGGTGTTTCTTCTGCAAGATAGCAAACCGTATCCAAACAAGTACGGAGCATCGCCAAAATATGTCATGGAAGACGAGACAGCTATGTCCGACTTTGTTGAGAATTGATATTTTTTGAATATTTATCACATTTACACTTAGCAATATCATTATAAAATTGTAACTTTGCAGTCAAAATCGCAAACAACAAGACAACTATGTTTAAAAAAGAAGTGTACATCAGTCGCCGCGCTGAACTGAAAAAACTGGTAAATAGCGGCATTATCATCCTTTTCGGCAACAATGAATCGCCATGCAACTATCCCAACAATGGTTACTATCCATTCCGCCAAGACTCATCGTTCCTCTATTATTTCGGACAACGGAGAGATGGACTTGTAGGTGTTATCGATATCGACAACGATAGCGAAATGATGATAGGCGATGACATCGATATCGAGGACATCGTATGGTATGGCAGCGTTGACAGTGTGAAGGAATTGGCTGCACAGGTGGGTGTCACGAAAACATCACCCATGAAAGAATTGGAGAATATCTGCAATGAAGCAACACGGCAGAAGAGAACCATTCATTTCCTGCCTCCTTACCGTCATGACACCAAAATTCAAATAATGGATTTGCTAGGTATTCACCCAAGCAAGCAGAAAGAGGCTGCCAGCGTAGAGCTGATAAAAGCAATCGTAAAGATGCGCCAGTGCAAGACCGACATTGAGATTGCAGAAATAGAGAAAGCTTGTGCCATAGGTTATCAGATGCATACACACGCCATGCGATTGACAAAGCCAGGCCTTACCGAGAAATACATTGGCGGACAAGTGGACGGAATGGCCCATTCATTGGGCGAGCACGAGAGCTTTGCCACCATATTCACACAGCACGGGGAAATCATGCACGGCAATCCTTCGTACAATATTTTGGAGAGCGGAAGACTTGCCCTCTGTGATGCTGGTGCAGAGAATCGTGAAGGCTATTGCTCTGACAATACCCGCACCTATCCTGTGAATGGCAAGTTCACCCAACGGCAGTTGGACATCTACAGCATTGTCGAAGCCTGCCATGATTATGCTTTGGAAGTAGCCAAGCCAGGAGTTTTCTATTACGATGTGCACATGAATGTATGCCGCCTGATGACCGAAAAGCTGAAAGAACTCGGACTGATGAAGGGCGACACCGAAGAGGCTGTTCAGGCAGGCGCACATGCCATGTTCCTGCCTCACGGATTGGGACACATGATGGGAATGGACGTTCACGACATGGAAGGTCTTGGACAAAACTATGTGGGCTTCGATGAAGAAATACAGCCAAGCACACAGTTCGGCACCAACGCCTTGCGTTGCGGCAAACGTCTGCAAGAGGGTTTTGTGATGACCGACGAGCCTGGTATCTATTTCATCCCTGCTCTCATCGACGATTGGCGTGCTCAGGGTCTGCACAAAGACTTCATCAACTATGATCTGCTGGAAACATACAAAGACTTTGGCGGTATCCGTTTAGAGGACGATATCCTCATCACCAAGGATGGTTGCCGGTTCCTTGGCAAAGACCTGATACCTTATCATCCAAAGGATGTTGAAGCATTCATGGAAAACAACTAATTTATCGGCGTGGATATTATTATACAGAAACATAATTTCTATCATAAATTCAAATAAACCAATCAAACAATGAAAAAAATTCTAGCACTCGCGTTGACAGCACTGATAGCTACCGGCGCAATGGCACAGGAGAAAAAAGAAAACAACAACAAGCCTGTGTTTACAACTGTAAAGGAAATTCCTATCACAAGTATCAAGAACCAGAACAGGAGCGGCACCTGCTGGAACTACTCTACCCTCTCCTATTTCGAAGCTGAGATACTGAAGAAAACCGGTAAGACTTATGACTTGTGCGAGGCATATGTCTGCAACAAGACTTACATGGACCGCGCTGTTCAAGTGGTACGTCTGCATGGCGACTGTCAGTTCTCACAGGGTGGTGCTGCATATGATGTGCTCTACGCACTGCAGAACTATGGCATCTGCCCCGAAACAGCTATGCCAGCTCCCGGCAGCCTCTATGGTGACACACTGTTTAACTTCAACGAGTTCTTCTCTGTACTTAATCCATACGTGGAAGCTGTTGCCCGTAACAAGGCAAAGAAAATCAGCAGCCAGTGGAAAGTTGGTTTCCAAGGCATCCTCGACGCATACCTCGGCAAATGCCCCGAGGAGTTCACCTATGAAGGTAAGAACTATAACCCCAAATCGTTTGCAGCAAGCCTTGGTCTGAACCTCGACGACTATGTGACCATCACCAGCTACACACACCATCCTTTCTATACAAAGTTTGCTGTGGAAGTTCAGGACAATTGGCGTAATCCACTCAGCTGGAACCTTCCGATGGACGAGATGATGCGCATCATCGACAATGCCATTGCCCAGGGTTATACCGTAGCTTGGGGCGGTGACGTGTCAGAAGAGGGATTCACCCGTCAGGGACTGGCATACGCCATCGACAACAAGGCTGCAGAAAACAGCCTCGCAGGTAGTGACATGGCAAAATGGCTGAAGCTGACTCCAGCCGCCAAGAAGAGCCAAATCGACGCAATGGGTTGCACCGTACCAGAGATTACTCCAACCCAGGAAATGCGCCAAGAGCGTTTCGACAATTGGGAGCTCACCGATGACCATGGCATGCTTATCTATGGTATTGCCAAGGACCAGAACGGCAAGGAATACTACATGGTAAAGAACTCATGGGGTCCCAGTGGCGAATACAAAGGTGTTTGGTACATGACCAAGGCATTCATCGCAGCCAACACGATGGACTACATGGTGAACAAGAATGCCATTCCAAAGGATATTCGCAAGAAGATGGGCATCTAATCATCAACAGATATCCACCAAACACTTTTAGCATTCAAAAAGAACATATCTTGAATATGCAACAAAAAACAGCGGTACTGATAATGGTACCGCTGTTTTTTGTATTTGTTTTAGGATTATTCAATCTCAGGCACTTCAATCTGAGAACCGTAACGGTGATATTCGTTTGCTATCGACTGTTCCTTGATGTAAAGTGCAAGCTCTATCCGACCATCGCGAACAGGAGCCGACTGAGCAATGTACTTGTCGCAGTGAGCTGCGGAAACAAACACCTCATCCGGTACATTAGAAGAAATAGTGCGCACGCGCTCAAACTTCTTCATGCTATTACAAAATGCTGTAAGACTTTCCTTTCGGATGTCACCGTTGAGCTGTGCAATGATAGGATTGTCGCTGTCGGCAGAAATGGTCAGCGGTGTGCCTACTGTCTTTGCAGCCAACTGTACCATCTGCACCTGCTCAAGAGTTTCATCGCCAAACAGGCGGAGAATCATTCCATCCTTCAATGGGAGATAGCGGAACACATTCTGCTCGCCACGAATCTTCGGCTGAATGTTTCGTGCATGCTTAAATTCCTTTTCATACCATTCGGCATACGATTTCTTATAATCGGTGGTAGTGCCAGGTTTGTCAGTGATGGTCATGAACTGTGCGCAATAGTTCGGTCCACCAGCTTTCAATCCAGGACCAAAGGCACTCAACTTCATGCCACCGAAAGGCTGACGGTTGACAATGGCACCAGTAATACCTCTATTAATGTATAAATTACCAGCCTGAACATGGTTCTTCCAATACTTCTGTTCCTGCTCGTCCAACGACTGCAAGCCACTGGTAAGACCGTAGTCAAGACCATTCACGAGATCTACAGCCTCTTCCAGAGTATCGAATGGTGCTACAGCAAGTAACGGAGCAAACAACTCGGTACGGAATGTGAATGAATTAGGCTTAACATCCACTTTCACAGTTGGCTTCAAAATAAACTTCTTCTCATCGAGGAATTCAGGAGCAATAAGCCAACGCTCGCCTGGTTCCAAATGGAATGCTTGCTCCAGCTTGTCGTTCTTATTCGTAATCATCGGGCCAACAATATTACCCGGATTCCATACACCGCCGACTTTAAGCGAAGAAGCACAGTCTTTCAATTTCTCGAAGAACTCAGGATTCTCGTAAACACTGCGCTCAACGAGCAGCAACGAGCATGCAGAGCATTTCTGTCCGGCATTGCCAAAAGCAGAACGGCAAGCATTCATAATGGCGTGGTCGCGGTCGCCCTTGGCCGAGAGAATCATCACATTCTTGCCACCTGTCTCTGCAGAAAGAGGCTTGCGAGGATTGGCATGTGCAATTGACTGGGCAGTTTCGGTTCCGCCCGTCAGAATGATATGCTTCACCACTGGTGAGGATGTGAGCAGCGGAGTGGCCTCACGGTCAGTGATAACAACCTGCAGCGCTTCCTTTGGAACACCTGCCTCCCAGAAAGCCTTGGCGAAGAGCCATGCCACAGGAGCAGCTACGGTAGCCGGTTTCAGAATACATGTGTTGCCTGAAGCAAGAGCTGCCACCACTCCTCCACAAGGAATGGCGCAAGGGAAGTTCCAAGGCGAGAGGACCAAGACTGTGCCCTTGGCCTTCATCTCGATGTCGTCCAGAGCGGCATACTTCTTCATGGTGGTAGTATAGAAGCGACAGTAGTCAATTCCTTCAGAAACCTCGACATCGGCCTCTTCGATGGTCTTGCCTGTGATGGCACACATAGAACCGTTGAGGTCGCCACGCATAGCTCCCATGATATTGGCAGCCTTGTACATGATTCTGTGCCGCTCCTCGATGGTGGTGTTGCGCCATCCAGCAGGATCCTTCTCGGCAATCTCCAGAATCTTTTCTGTCTGTTCTTTGTTGGCACGCGACATTTCGCATACAATCACGTCGCCATCCTGAGAACGGTCATAATACTTCACGTGATCTTCGTTATAAACCAACTCCTGGCCAATCTGTGTCGGAAGCAAGTCGCCCGGTTTCCAATCGCCCCAAGCAGACTTCTCGCCTGTAAGTTTGCCATCCGACTTCCATTTCTTGAAAATCTTCTCCACCCATTCCTGGTTGCAGAAACGGTCGAAGTCGGTATCTGGCTCATTGATCATCTCATCCTGCGGCTCCTGCCCCACATAAGGCTGGTTTCGGTCTTGCGTACGTGTTGGAATATGCGAGATGGAATCCTTTATGTTATAGGCATCGATAAACTGCTGCTCCAATTCTTTCCACTCTTTCGTGTTCGGACGAAGTGAGAAGGAGTGTGTAAGGAAGTTGTCGGGGGCCGTGTTTTCATCCATACGACGCACCAAATAGCTGATGGCGTTGAGGAAATGCTCTTTCTTCACCACAGGTGTATAGAGAATCACGTGATTGCCCAGCTTCTTTTGAGCACGCCACACATGGTTTGCCATACCCTCAAGCATTTCGAAGCAGAAGCAGTCCTTGGGCGTATGGTACATTTCGGTAAGCAGATAGGCATACGAGATGGTGAACAGATTGTGGGAAGCCATACCGATATGCAGCACCTTGGCATTCTCGGGCTTCAATCCACGTTCAATGATGTGAAGGTAGTTGGCATCCACCTCTGTCTTGTTACTTCTTACAGGATTTGGCCATCCGCGCATGTCGCTTACGATATTCTCCATATCGAGGTTGCAACCCTTCACGATACGCATCTTGATGGGCGCACCTCCCTCGGCAACACGCTTCTTGGCAAACTCGAGCAATTCGGTCTGGAATCCCCAAGCATCTGGCAGATAAGCTTGCACCACGATACCGGCTTCGTAATTCTTGAACTGCGGCAACGAAAGAACGTCCTTGAAGAGCTTCATTGTGAGATGAGCATCCTTGTACTCTTCCATGTCGAGGTTGATGAACTTTGGCTTTGTAACGCCGTTAGGGTCGGTATATGGATTGTCTATGGCGGCCTGATAAAGTTCCGACATACGCCGTATCAGTTCGGGGAAGCATTCTTTGTAGTTCAGTGCGTGTGTCTGGGCATAAATACCAGAAATCTTCACAGAAATATAATTGATGTCTGGCTCCTTCAAAGCCTCCAAATAAGATTCATAGCGTTTGTCGGCCTCACCATTGCCAAGCACCACCTCACCGAGCAGGTTCACGTTCTGGCCGATGTCTTCCTGGAAACGTGTGGCAAGATGCTTGGTCAGATTAGGACGTGCCGCGTTGATAATAACACGGCTGGTGTCACGACGAAGCCTCCATTTGATAACGGGTACAGAAACCCAGTTGAACAATGGCAGATAGGCGAACTTCTGATACATCCAGAAAAGCGAGTGGTCAACAGGTCCTAGGAATTTAGGAATACCATACTGGTCGATCAGATCTTTCACACGAACAGCCAATTTTTGGGAATCACGCACCTGACTAGTTTCGTCAAGCATACGCACAATGAACTTCTTGTCGTTGGGTGTTGTCACCATGGTTCCATACATGTGCTGCTCACTCTTCTCAAGCTTTGTCAGTCCAGAGTAACTTTCATCATAGAGTTTTCGCATCCACGCGAATACCTCTTCTACAGAGGGTAGTTTTTGTTGTTCCATGATATTATCATTTAGTTAAACATAAAATTTATGGACAAAATTACAAAAAAAAAATATTAATGCAAATTTTTTTCTGTTTTTTTAATCTGGGTGGCATTTATCTTGTAATTATCTACTTGAAACACCCATCAGGCAAGCACCGACTTTCTGACCAAAAGAAAAGAAAAAAGAATAAATATAAGGGTAGACTTTATACAAAAATGACAAAAGCAAGAAAAAAAAGGCAAAAAAAGTGCCAGTGTATCAATTATTTTTGTTATCTTTGGACGCGGATTTTATGTACACCAAGAAATCCTCTCGTCTACGAAAGAAAATAAATAACAATATAAATGCATTTTAAATGGAATTATCAAACACCTACACCAGAAGAAAAGAAAGCAGCTGAGGCATTAGGAACCAAGCTGAGTATCAGCCCAATACTGGCTCAGATTCTCATCAAGCGAGGCATCACCACCGAATCGGCTGCCAAGCGTTTCTTCCGGCCTCAGCTGAACGATCTCATCAATCCATTTCTGATGAAAGACATGGATGTGGCTGTCGATAGGCTGAACGATGCAATGGGGCGCAAAGAGCGTATTCTTGTGTATGGTGATTATGATGTAGACGGATGCACCGCAGTAGCATTGGTGTACAAGTTTCTACAGCAATTCTATTCCAACGTAGACTACTATATCCCAGACAGATACGACGAAGGATATGGAGTGAGCAAGCAAGGAATAGACTATGCTCGTGAAACAGGTGTGAAACTTATTATTATTCTCGATTGCGGCATAAAGGCAATCGATGAAATTGCGTATGCCAAAAGCCTTGGCATTGACTTTATTATTTGTGACCATCACGTTCCAGACGAAACGATGCCACCGGCTGTGGCCATCCTGAATCCTAAACGTGAAGATGACACGTTCCCGTTTAAACATCTCTGCGGGTGTGGTGTCGGTTTCAAATTCATGCAGGCCTTTGCCAAAAACAACGGCATACCATTCTCTAACCTTATTCCACTGCTCGACTATGTGGCCGTGGCCATTGCTGCCGATTTAGTTCCTGTCACTGACGAGAATCGTATTCTGGCTTTTCATGGTCTCAAACAGCTCAACCAGAATCCAAGCATTGGACTCAAAGCCATCATCGACATCTGCGGTCTCAACGGGCGCGACCTGTCAATGAGCGACATTGTGTTCAAAATAGGGCCGCGCATCAATGCCTCAGGACGTATGGAGAATGGCAAGGAAACAGTTGACTTGCTCGTGGAAAAAGATCTCGCAGCTGCTTTGAAGAAAGCCAAGCACATCAACAAATACAACGAGCAGCGCAAGGATATAGACAAGCAGATGACCGAAGAGGCCAACCAGATTGTGGCGCGTATAGAAAGCCAAAAGCGACACTCAAGCATCGTTCTCTACGATGAGAACTGGAAGAAAGGTGTCATCGGCATCGTCGCTTCAAGACTCACGGAAATATACATCAGGCCTACAGTTGTGCTGACGCGTGATGGCAATTATGCCACAGGCTCGGCACGCAGTGTCACAGGTTTTGATGTCTATGCAGCTATCAAGAGTTGTCGCGACATGCTTGTCAACTTCGGCGGTCATACTTATGCTGCTGGCCTTACGCTGCGTTGGGACGATGTTCCAGAATTCCGTCGCCGTTTCCAGAAATATGTTGAAGAGCATATTCACCCCGAACAGATAGAAGCCATACTTGACATCGATGCAGAAATCGACTTCAAGGACATCACCAAGAAGATGCACAACGACCTAAAACGCTTTGGTCCCTTCGGTCCCGAGAATTCCAAGCCGTTGTTCTGCACCATCGATGTCTACGATTTCGGAACAAGCAAGGTGGTGGGTCGCGAACAAGAACACATCAAGCTCGAACTCGTCGACTCAAAGTCGAACAACGTGATGAACGGTATAGCATTCGGACAAAGCGCATCTGCCCGGTATATCAAGAGCAAGCGCAGTTTCGACATTGCCTACACCATAGAGGACAATGTATACAAGCATAACGACATTCAGCTGCAAATAGAAGATATCCGTCCGGCAGAAGGTGAGGTGGAGAATGAAGGATTATAAATCTATTCTTCGTCATTATTGGGGATACGATGATTTTCGTGGCATACAGCGGGATATTATCGAAAGCATCTGTTCCGGAAAAGACACATTGGGACTTATGCCAACAGGTGGAGGCAAATCTATCACCTTCCAAGTGCCAGCCATGGCCATGGAAGGTGTTTGCATTGTTATCACCCCACTCATCGCGCTGATGAAAGACCAAGTGGCCCATCTTCGGAAAATTGGCATCATTGCAGCCGCCATCTATGGCAGCATGAGGCACGAGGAGATTGTCATCACTCTAGAAAACTGCATCTTTGGCGGAGTGAAAATACTTTATGTTTCACCCGAACGACTCAGTTCAGAACTATTCCTCACCAAACTCCGCAAGATGAAGGTGAGCATCATCACCGTAGACGAGGCTCACTGCATCAGCCAATGGGGCTATGATTTCCGTCCCTCCTATCTCAACATTGCAGAAATACGCAAGATAAAGCCCAACATTCCCATCCTTGCTCTCACGGCTACCGCCACACCAAAGGTTATCGACGATATTCAGGAGCATCTGCATTTCGCCGAGAAGAATGTTTTCCGCATGAGTTATGAGCGCAAGAATCTTGCATATATCGTGAGGAAAGCAACCAATAAACGTCAGCAACTCATACATATACTCAATGCCGTGAAAGGCTGCGCCATCGTCTATGTGAGAAGCAGGAACCGCACCAAGGAGATAGCCGAACTTCTACTGAGCAATGGTATCAGTGCACTTGCCTATCACGCAGGATTAGATAATATCACGCGCGATGAACGCCAAAAGGAATGGCATGACGACCGAGTGCGTGTTATGGTGGCCACCAACGCCTTCGGTATGGGAATAGACAAGCCCGATGTGAGGGTTGTCATTCATTTCGACTGTCCCGACTCGCTCGAAGCCTACTTCCAAGAGGCAGGACGCGCTGGTCGCGATGGCAAGAAATCCTATGCCGTACTACTCTATCACGATGGTGATGAGCAAAAACTGCGGAAACGCATCGCCGACACATTCCCCGAGAAAGACTACATCAGGAGTGTGTATGAACATCTTGCATATTACTACCAGATTGGTATAGGTAGCGGACAAGGGTCAACCTTCGATTTTAACATCGACAAGTTCTGCCATACCTTCAAGCATTTTCCCGTCCAAACAGAGTCAGCTTTGTCCATACTCACACGGGCTGGGTACATTGAATATACCGACGAACACGACAACCAAGCACGGGTGCATTTCATCATCAACCGAAACGATTTCTACCGACTTGATGCTCTCTCGCAAAACGAGACAAATGTCATTACAGTCATGTTGCGCAACTACGGAGGAATGTTCACCAATTTTGTCTACATCGACCAAGCGTTCATTGCACAAAAGGCAGGTCTGCAAAGCCAACAGCAGGTGTACATGATTCTGAAGAACCTAGCAGACAAACGCATCTTGCAGTTTGTTCCGCAAAGCAAGACACCACAAATCACTTATACCGTTCGGCGAGAAGCCCCTGAAAGGCTCATCATAAGCAAGGAAGTTTACGACGACAGAAAGAAGCAATATGTCAAGCGTATTGAAGAAGTCTTGAATTATGCCACCAACAGCCACGTATGCCGTAGCAGACAATTGCTCAGATATTTTGGAGAGACTCGCTCAACCGACTGCGGCCAATGCGATGTGTGCATTGAACATCGCAGCGACTACCTTTCGGAAAAGTCACTAAAGCCAGTAAAAGAGCAGATAAAAGCGCTACTTGCCGACGGAGAGAGGCATCATGTTACAGAACTGCTGAAACTACAAATTCCCCAGGCCCACCTCAGTGAAGCGTTCTCCTATCTCATCAGCGAAGAGGAAATACACATGCAAGACAGTTACATCTTCCTTTAACAACATCTGGAGACAATGACGACTTCAATGTTTCGGTTTGTCAGGAAACAATCTCGCGTCCGAAAGGCGTAAGTGCCAGTCCTGCCATTTTGAAATGCTGCTTTCCAAACGGAATGCCAATGATGGTGATATACAGAAGGATGCCAAAACCGATATGCGTCAGCCATATCCAAATACCGCCGATGAAAAACCAGATCACATTCATCAGCGTGCTCAGGCAACCTACCTTGCCAGGCTTTTCCACCACTTTTGAACCAAAAGGCCACAGGCAGAGCAGTGCCAACTTGATAGATTGCAAGCCAAACGGAATGCCGATGATTGTCACCATCAAAGCTACACTCGACACCACATATTCAATGGCAGTAGCCAGTCCGCCAAACAACAGCCATACTATATTACCAATTATCTTCATTGCTATTCTTTTTTGTCACCGCAAATATACAACCTTTTTTTGATATTACATTCAATTATAAAAAGAAAGAAATGAAAAGAATCATCATTTCATTACAATTGCGATTTCCATTGTTTTTTGCACATATGGTATAGACATAATTTAGAAGACTGTATTTTCTATAAAAACTTGGTTCTTTCACACTTTTTCATCATTCTGCAGCAAGTGAAATGATATATATGATAAGTGAAAAAGAAGTGTGCAGTAGAAGAAGAAGCAATGTACTGTGAAAAGTGAATAAACATTGTGCAGAAAAGAGACATCATTCTAGGCCTATAGAATAGTAGTCTACAATGCTTAGAATAATTCAAATGAAGGCATAAGCAGCTTTGGTACAAATGCGTGGGCTTTTAAAGAGTGATGCACTTAAAGGAATGTCACCTTACTGCGCACCACTTCAATTTCTTCGGTTTCGTT